>DATLGR010000046.1:0-1844 GCA_035540415.1 Burkholderiales bacterium
CTCGCGCTGAGCGTGCGTTTCGACGCCTTTGGCGACCACTTCGAAGCCCATGCCGCGGGCGAGCGCGATGAGTGCCCGCGCCAGCCCGGCGCGCTCGTTATCCACCGGCACGCCGGCGATGAGCTTGCGGTCAATGGACACGGCGCTCACCCGCAGGCGCTGCAGCTGGGGCAGCGAGGCATAGCCGGTGCCGAAGTCGTCGATGGCGAGGCGCGCGCCGAGCGCCGCGACCGCCGCGAGGCCTTCCTCGAGCGGCGGGGCGAGCTGGCGCAGGATGCTCTCGGGCACTTCGACCAGCAGCGACTCGGGCGGCAGGCGGCTTTCGTCGAGCGCCGCGGCGACCTGCTCGGCGAGCGTGCCGTGGCGCAGCTGCCGCGCGGACACGTTCACCACTACGCTGAGCGGGCGGATGCCGGCGTCGAGCCAGCGCCGTCCCTGGCGACAGGCTTCGCGCAGCACCCAGGCGCCAAGGGGCACCAGCATGCCGGTGTCGTCGGCGAGCGGCACGAACGCCTCGGGCGAGAGCACGCCGTAGCGCGGGTGCCGCCAGCGCAGGAGCGCCTCGGCCCCCACCACCTGCCGGCTGGAGATGTCGATGCGCGGCTGGTAGGCGAGGAACAGCTCCCCGCGCGCGATGCCGGCGCGCAGCTCCTCGGCGAGCGCGGCGGCGGCGGCGGCGTCCTGGTTGAGCGCGACGGAGAAGAACTGGTAGCCGTTGCGGCCGGCCTCCTTGGCGCGGTACATCGCCGCGTCCGCCAGGCGCAGCAGGGTGGCCACGTCGTTGCCGTCCTGCGGCACGCAGGCGATGCCGATGCTCGCGCCCGGCGTCACCTGGTACTCGCCCACGCGATATTCCTTGCCGAGCTCGTGCAGGAGCTTCTGCGCCACCGCGGCCGCCTCGCGCGGCTCGCCGATGTCCTGCAGCAGCACGCAGAACTCGTCCCCGCCGATGCGCGCGATGAAGTCGTCGCCGCGCACGCAGCTGCGCAGGCGCGAGGCCACCACCTTGAGCAGGCCGTCGCCGACGTCGTGGCCCAGGCCGTCGTTCACCTGCTTGAAGTTGTCGAGGTCGATGAACAGCACCGCCGCCGTCTTGTCGTGGCGCCGCGCGTGGGCGATGGCCTCGCGCGCGCGCTCGTGGAACATGGCGCGGTTCGGCAGCCCGGTGAGGGTGTCGTGGTGCGCGAGGAACTCCAGGCGGCGGGCGTCGTGCTGCAGCTGCAGGGCGGCGAAGCGCAGGTCCTCCTGCGCGCGCTTGAGCGCGGTGACGTCGTTGCCCAGCATGTAGAAGCCGAGCACGCCGCCCTCGGCGGCGCGGTGCGGCACGCAGGAGACCTGCAGCGTGCGCCCGCCCTCGTCGGTGTTGAGCTCGAATTGCACTTCCTCGCCGGCGAGCACGCGCTCGAAGTGCGGCCGGATGCGCTCGTAGGCGGCGTCGCCGAAGATTTCGGCCACCGTGCGCCCGTACATGCGCTCCTGCGGGATGCCGAACCAGTCGTCGTAGGTGCGGTTGCTGAAGCGGTACCGCTGGCCGCGGTCGATGTAGGAGATCAGCGCGGGCACATTGTTCGCCTCGTGGCGAACAATGTTCCCGCGCTCATCTCCTACATCGACCGCGGGCAGCGATACCGCTTCAGCAATCGCACCTACGACGACTGGTTCGGCATCCCGCAGGAGCGCATGTACGGCCGCACCGTGGCCGAGGTCTTTGGCGACGCGGCATACGCGCGGATCCGGCAGCACTTCGAGCGCGTGCTCGCGGGCGAGGCGGTGCAGTTCGAGCTCAACACCGACGAGGGCGGGCGCACGCTGCAGGTCTCCTGCGTGCCGCACCGCGCCGCCGA
>DATLGR010000047.1:0-6233 GCA_035540415.1 Burkholderiales bacterium
GTCTACGGGCGCGTGCGCGCCATGCTGGACGAGAACGCGAAGCCCGTGCAGTCGGCGGGGCCGTCGATTCCGGTCGAGATCCAGGGGCTGTCCGAAGTGCCCAACGCCGGCGAGGAGATGATGGTGATCGGCGATGAGCGCAAGGCGCGCGAGATCGCGCTGTTCCGGCAAGGCAAGTTCCGCGACGTCAAGCTTGCGAAGCAGCAGGCCGCCAAGCTCGAGAACATGTTCGACCAGATGGCCGAGGGCGAGAAGAAGGTGCTCACGCTGGTGATCAAGGCCGACGTGCAGGGCTCGCAGGAGGCGCTGGTGCACGCGCTGACGCGCCTCGCGACCGAAGAGGTGAAGGTGAGCGTGGTGCACGCCGGGGTCGGGGGCATCACCGAATCGGACGTGAACCTCGCCATGGCCTCGCGCGCGGTCCTCATCGGCTTCAATACCCGCGCCGACGCCACCGCGCGCAAGCTGATCGAGTCCGCCGGCGTCCAGGTGCGCTACTACAACATCATTTACGACGCGGTCGAGGACATCAAGGCGGCCCTCTCCGGTATGCTCGCCCCCGAACGCAAGGAGCAGGTCATCGGGCTGGTGCAGGTGCGCCAGGTGTTCCGGATCTCGAAGGTTGGCACCGTGGCCGGCTGCTACGTGCAGGAAGGCTTGGTCAAGCGCAGCGCGCAAGTCCGCGTGCTTCGCGACAACGTCGTCATCCATACCGGCGACATCGACTCGCTCAAGCGCTTCAAGGACGACGTGCGCGAGGTCAAGGCGGGCTTCGAATGCGGCATGTCGCTCAAGACCTTCTCGGACCTCAAGGAGGGCGACCAGTTCGAGGTGTTCGAGGTCATGGAGGTCGCCCGGTCGCTGTGAGCCGCAAGCCAGGGGCAGGGCAGGGCCGCCCCCGGAAGCTGGGCGATCTGATCCAGCGTGAGCTCTCCGAGCTGGTGCAGCGCGAGCTGCGCGATCCGCGCGTGGGCATGATCACGATCACGGGCGTGGACGTGTCGCCGGATTTCTCGCACGCCCGGGTCTTCTTTACCACGCTCGATCCGGGGAGCGTCGCGGCAGCCGAGCAGGGGCTGCGGCGCGCCGCGGGCTTCCTGCGCACGCAGCTCGCGCGCCGCATCCGGCTCTACACCACGCCGCAGCTGCGCTTTGAGTACGACCCGTCGGTGGAGCGGGGCGACCGCCTTTCGCGCCTGCTTGACGAGGCCAAGGGCAAGAAGCCGTGAACGGGGCGCTGCTCCTCGACAAGGCGCTCGGCGTGAGCTCCAACCGCGCCTTGCAGGAGGTGAAGAAGCTCTACGGCGCGCGCAAGGCAGGGCATGCCGGCACGCTCGACCCGCTCGCTACCGGCCTGCTGGTGGTGCTGTTCGGCGAGGCCACCAAGTTTGCCGGCGCCCTGCTCGACGACGACAAGGAGTACGTTGCCACGCTGCGGCTCGGCGAGGCCACGCGCACCGGCGACGCCGAGGGCGAGGTGATCGAGCGCGGCCCCGCCGAGGTGGCAGGCGACGCGATCGAGGCGGCGCTCGCCTTATTCCGCGGCGACATCGACCAGGTCCCCCCCATGCACTCGGCGCTCAAGCGCGACGGGGTGCCGCTGTATGCGCTCGCGCGCCGCGGCCGGACCGTGGAGCGGGCCGGCCGCCGGGTGCGCATCGCGGAGCTCGAGTGCACCGCCTACCGCGCGCCCCTGCTCGAGCTGCGCGTGCGATGCAGCAAGGGCACGTATGTGCGCACGCTGGCGGAGGACATCGGCCGCACCTTGGGCACCTGCGCGCACCTCGCCGCTCTGCGGCGCACGGCCTCCGGCCGCTTTTCAGTGCGTGAGGCCGCGACGCTCGAGGCGCTCGCCGCCATGCCGGCGGCGGGGCGCGCCGCCCGCCTGCTGCCGCTCGGGGCGCTGCTCGAGCGCTGGCCCCGCGAAGAGCTGGATGCCGCCGAGGCGGCGCGTTTCCGCAACGGCCAGGCCCTGCGGCGGCGCCGACCCGAAGGCCTGTGCGCGGTGTACGGTCCCGGGGACGCGGTCCTTGGCCTTGCGCGGGCCGATCCCGATGGCGCGCTGCGGCCGGTGCGCCTGGTCGCGCCGCAAGCGGCTGATTAATCATCGCTAACCCATTGCCAACCTTGTGAGCGGCGTGCCGCATCGGGTAGAATCGCCGGCTGACAAAGTGGAGAGCAAGCTCAATGGCATTGCAGGTCGCGCAGAAAGCGCAGGTGGTCAAGACCTACCAGCGATCGGGAAAGGACACCGGCTCGCCGGAAGTTCAAGTCGCGCTGCTCACCGAGCGCATCAACGGACTCACCGAGCACTTCAAGACCCACAGCAAGGATTTCCATTCCCGCCGCGGGCTTCTCAAGCTGGTGAGCCAGCGCCGCAAGCTGCTCGACTATCTCAAGCGGACGGACGCGGACAAATACCGCGGGCTGATCGAACGTCTCGGCCTGCGCAAGTAGCCCAGACCATGCTTTGACGTCCGGCGCTCATCGGCTCGATGAGCGCTTTTTGTTTGTACGCCGCGTCGGCGGCCCCCCGGACCAACAAGGATCCCCAGTGAACCCCATCAAAAAGACCTTTTCCCTCGGCAGCCACCAGGTAACCCTCGAAACCGGCGAGATCGCGCGCCAGGCGCACGGCGCCGTCGTGTGCTCGATGGAGGACACCGTGGTGCTCGCAACGGTGGTGGCGGCGAAGGAGCCGCGCGCCGGGCAGGAGTTCTTTCCGCTCACGGTGGACTACGTCGAGAAGACCTACGCCGCGGGCAAGATTCCCGGGGGCTTCTTCAAGCGCGAAGGCCGACCCTCCGAGAAGGAGACCCTGACCTCGCGCCTCATCGACCGCCCGATCCGGCCGCTCTTTCCCGACGGCTTCTTCAACGAGGTCCAGGTGGTGGCGACGGTGCTGTCGCTCAATCCGGAGGTGGATTCCGACATCCCCGCCATGATCGCGGTATCGGCCGCCCTCACGCTCTCGGGCATCCCCTGGAACGGGCCCATCGCCGCCTGCCGCGTGGGCTACGTGAACGGGGAATACGTGGTGAACCCGACCATGAGCCAGCTCAAGGAATCGGGCCTCAACCTGGTGGTGGCCGGCACCGAGCAGGGCGTGCTGATGGTGGAGTCCGAGGCGCTCGAGCTCTCCGAGGACACGATGCTGGGCGCGGTCGTATTCGGGCATGAGCAGATGCAGCGGGCGATCCAGGCGATCCACGAGCTCGCCGAGGCGGCCGCCAAGCCCGCCTGGGACTGGCAGCCCCCGGCCCGCGACGAGGCGCTGATCGCGCGCGTCGCCGAGCTCGCCGAAAGCGACATGCGGGCGGCGTTCGCCATCAAGCAGAAGCAGACGCGCAATGCGCGCCTTGGCGAGATCCGCAAGTCCACTCTCGAGAAGCTTCTCGCCGCGAACCCGGACGTGGACGTGCACGTCGTCAGGGATACCTTCTTCAACCTCGAGTCGAAGATCGTGCGCGGCCAGATTCTGGACGGGGAGCCGCGCATCGACGGCCGCGACACCCGCACCGTGCGTCCCATCAGCGTGCGCGTCGGCGTGCTGCCCCGCACGCACGGCTCGGCGCTGTTCACCCGCGGCGAGACGCAGGCGCTGGTGACGGTGACCCTCGGCACCGGCCGCGACGAGCAGATCATCGATGCGCTCACGGGCGAGTACCGCGAGCGCTTCATGCTCCACTACAACATGCCGCCCTATGCCACCGGCGAGACCGGCCGCGTCGGCCCGCCCAAGCGGCGCGAGATTGGCCACGGGCGCCTCGCCAAGCGGGCGCTGGTGGGCTTGCTGCCCCGGCAGGAGGAGTTCGGCTACTCCATCCGCGTGGTGTCCGAGATCACCGAGTCGAACGGCTCCTCGTCCATGGCCTCGGTCTGCGGCGGCAGCCTCGCGCTAATGGACGCCGGCGTGCCGATCAAGGCGCACGTCGCCGGAATCGCCATGGGCCTCATCAAGGAAGGCAACCGCTTCGCCGTGCTCTCCGACATCCTCGGCGACGAGGACCACCTCGGGGATATGGACTTCAAGGTGGCCGGCACCGACAAGGGCGTCACCGCCCTGCAGATGGACCTCAAGATCGAGTCCATCAACCGCAGCATCATGAAGGTCGCGCTGGACCAGGCGCGCGAGGCGCGGCTCGGGATCCTGCAGACCATGAAGGAGGCGATCGAGGGCTCGCGCACCGAGCTGTCCACCTTCGCCCCGCGGATCATCAAGATGAAGATCAATCCGGACAAGATCCGCGACGTCATCGGCAAGGGCGGCGTGGTGATCCGGGGGATCCAGGAGGAGACGGGCACCACCATCGAGATCGAGGATGACGGCACCATCTCCATCGCCTGCGTGTCCGCCGAGGGCGGCGAGGCCGCGAAGCGGCGCATCCAGGAGCTCACCGCCGACGTCGAGGTCGGCAAGGTCTACGAGGGCACGGTGCTGCGGCTCCTGGATTTCGGCGCCATCGTTCAGCTGCTGCCCGGACGCGACGGTCTGCTGCATATCTCTCAGATCAGCCAGGAGCGCGTGAACGCCGTGTCCGACCATCTGAAGGAGGGACAGGTGGTCAAGGTCAAGGTCCTCGAAGCGGACGACAAGGGACGCGTGCGCCTGTCCATGAAGGCGGTCGGCGCCCAGGAGCCGGCGGCGCGCCAGAACGCCTAGATTCGCGCCTAGCATTCGAAGACGAAGCCCCGGGATCCCGGGGCGCGGGGCTTACTTCGCGACCTGGCGCTCGCGCAGCTCGTCGAGCGTCTTGCAGTCGATGCAGAGCGTGGCGGTGGGACGAGCTTCCAGGCGCTTCAGCCCGATCTCGACGCCGCAGCTGTCGCAGTAACCGTACTCGTTGGCGTCGATGCGCGCGATGGTCTCGTCGATCTTCTTGATGAGCTTGCGCTCGCGATCGCGGTTGCGCAGCTCGAGCGCCATGTCGGACTCCTGGCTCGCGCGGTCGTTCGGATCGGCGAACACCGTGGCTTCGTCCTGCATGGTGTGCACGGTGCGGTCGATCTCCTGCGAAAGCTCGGCCTTGAGCGCTTCCAGGATCTTGCGGAAGTGCGCGCGCTGCTTGGCGTTCATGTACTCCTCGCCCTTCTTGGCGACGTAGGGCGTGAAGCTTTTTCGGGTCAGTTCGACGGCCATCGGTTCAGCCGTTGCCGGCAAAAGAAAAGCGAGCTTTGTAGCAGAAAACGGCCCTGCACAGCAAGCAGATTCGTTGCCTCGAGGGCACGCCGGGAGTATCATGTGCCGCCTTCTCCGGGGTGTAGCGCAGCCTGGTAGCGCGCTTGCTTTGGGAGCAAGATGTCGCGAGTTCAAATCTCGCCACCCCGACCAAGGTTTCAGGCGCTCGCCCGGCATGCTGCCCGTAGCTCAACCGGATAGAGCACCAGCCTTCTAAGCTGGGGGTTGCGCGTTCGAGTCGCGCCGGGCAGGCCACGAAGTCGATGTTGCAGCGGTGACCGTAGCTCAAAGGTAGAGTCCCGGATTGTGATTCCGGTTGTTGCGGGTTCGAGTCCCGTCGGTCACCCCATCACTGCCGCCGTTTCACCGTGCACATCGAGCGAGAGCTCAAGTTCCGCCTGCCCCGGGGCGCGGCCCCGCGCCTGCCGGCGCTGCCGCGGCGCGCGCACCGCGTCGAGAGCGTGTACTACGACACCGCCGCGCAGGCGCTGCGGCGCAGGGGCCTGGCGCTGCGTCTGCGCCGCGACGGCAGCCGGTGGCGCCAGACGCTGAAGGCCGAAGGTGCCGCGTGCGGCGGCCTGTCGGCGCGGATCGAATGGGAAGTCCCGCGCGAGCGCGGAACGCTCGACCTGCGGGCGTTTCCGCTGGCGGAGATCCGTCGCAGGACCGGTCTTGACCTCGGCACGCTGGCGGGCCGGCTGCGCCCGCTGTTCGAGACGCGGTTCAGGCGGCGCCGCTCGCTCGTAGCGCTCGAGGACGGCGGATCCGCGGAGCTGTGCATCGATCGCGGCCACATCGTTTCGGGCCGCGCACGCGAAGCCATCCGGGAACTGGAGCTCGAGCTGCGGGCCGGCAGCCCGCAGTCGCTGCTCGCCTTCGGCGAAGGGCTGGGGCTCGCGCTCGCCTACGAAAGCAAGGCCGAGCGAGGCTACCGGCTCGCGGCCGGAAAGCGCGCGGCGCCGCGCAAGTGGCGGGCGCCGCCGATCGCGGCGGCCGCCGCGCCGGCGGAGGCGTTCGCGGCGCTGGCGGGCGCGGCACTCGCGCAGGTGGGCGT
>DATLGR010000048.1:0-3642 GCA_035540415.1 Burkholderiales bacterium
AACCCTTATCTCGCCGCCACGCTGAAGGTCTGGCAGCAGGGGCACTTTCTGAACTTCAACGGGCTCACGCGCCTGGTGAGCGTGCTTTGGCCCTTCGCCGCGTTGGGGTATCTCATGGTGCTGGCGGCGCGCCGGCCGCGCGAATCCACCTAGCGCCGCCCGCGCGAATCCACCTAGCGCTGGCTGCGCGAATCCACCTAAGCGCTGGCTGCGCGAATCCACCTTAAAATTGGCCGATGTCCTATTACGAGCGGCACGTCTTTTTCTGCTGCAACCAGCGCGACGGCGGCCGCGAGTGCTGCGCCGACAAGGGTGCCTCGGCCATGCGCGACTACGCCAAGGGCAAGGTCAAGGCGCTCGGCCTCGCCGGCGAAGGCAAGGTTCGCATCAACCAGGCAGGCTGCCTCGACCGCTGCGAGGAAGGTCCCTGCGTGGTCGTCTATCCGGACGCGGTCTGGTACACCTACGTCGACAAGGCCGACATCGACGAGATCATCGAAGAGCATCTGCGCCACGGACGGGTGGTCGAGCGCCTGAAGATGTAGATGCGCGCGAGTACCCGCCGCGAATTCGTCGCCGGCCCGGCCGGCCGCATCGAATGCGCCGTCGACAGCCCGTCCGCGTCGCCCCGCGGCGTGGCCATGATCGCGCATCCGCACCCGCTCTTCGGCGGCACGCTGGAAAACAAGGTCGTGCAGACCCTTGCGCGCGAGTTCGTCGAGCTCGGGTATGAGACCTGGCGCCCCAACTTTCGCGGCGTTGGCGCCACGGAGGGCACGCACGACGAAGGCCGCGGGGAGCTCGAGGACCTGCAGGCGATCGTCGAGCAGCTGCGTGCGCCGCGCGTCGTCCTGGCCGGCTTTTCCTTCGGGGCCGGCGTCCAGGCGCTCCTCGCGCAGCGCGTCAAGGCCGAGCGCCTGGTGCTGGTCGGCGTTGCGGTCACTCGCTTCGAGCTGCCCCCCGTGCCTTCCGATACGCTGGTGATCCACGGTGAGAACGACGACACCGTGCCGCTCGCCGCGGTACTCGACTGGGCGCGGCCGCAGGACCTGCCGGTCGTGCTGGTGCCCGGCGCCGACCACTTCTTCCACCGCAAGCTGCACGTCCTGCGCTCGATCGTCCGGTCCGCCTGGCGATGAGCGTGCTGGCGGCGAACGGGCTGCGCAAGTCCTATGGCGGCACCCTGGTGGTGGGCGGCGTCGACCTTGCGGTGGCGCGGGGCGAGTGCTTCGGCCTGCTGGGCCCCAATGGCGCGGGCAAGACGACCACGTCGCCTGTGCCTCGGGCTCATCCACCCCGATGCCGGCGCCATCGAGCTCCTGGGCGAGCCGGTGCCCAGCCGCGCGCGGGAGGCGCGCCACCGCGTAGGCGTAGTGCCGCAGTTCGACAATCTCGATCCCGATTTCACGGTGTCGGAGAATCTGCGGGTCTACGGGCGCTACTTCGATCTGCCGCCGGAGCTCATCGAGGCGCGCATTCCGGCGCTGCTCGAGTTCGCCGGCCTTTCGGGGCGCGCCGACGCTGCCATCAGCACGCTTTCCGGCGGCATGAAGCGCCGGCTCACGCTCGCCCGCGCGCTCGTGAACGACCCGCAGATCATCTTCCTCGACGAGCCCACCACGGGCCTCGACCCTCAGGCGCGGCACCTCATCTGGGAGCGGCTGCGGCGCCTGACGCAGGAAGGCAAGACGCTCGTGCTCACCACGCATTTCATGGAGGAGGCCGAGCGCCTGTGCCAGCGCCTCGCCATCATGGACCGCGGCCGCATCATCTCGCAGGGGTCACCGCGCGCGCTCATCGCCGAGCACATCGAGCCGCAGGTGGTCGAAGTGCACGGCACCGGCTACGAGGCCTGGATGGAGCACGCGCGGCGCCTTGCCGCGCGGGTCGAGCGCGCCGGCGACACGGTGTTCGCCTACGCCGCCGACGTGACGCCGGTGCTGGAGGCGCTCGCCGGGCAGCAGGAGCTCTCCTATCTGCACCGGCCCGCGACCCTGGAAGACGTGTTCCTCAAGCTCACCGGGCGCGACCTGCGTGATTAGTCTGCGCTGGTTCGCCGTCTGGCGCCGCAACATGCTCGTGTGGCGCAAGCTCCTCGCCGCGTCGGTGCTCTCCAACCTCGCCGACCCGCTCATCATGCTGTTCGGGCTCGGCTACGGGCTGGGCGCGTTCATGCCCTCCATCGAGGGCATGTCCTACATCGCGTTTTTCGCCGCCGGACAGCTGTGCAGCGCCACCATGTTCACCGCGAGCTTCGAATCGATGTTCTCCGGCTTCTCGCGCATGCACGGGCAGAAAACCTGGGAAGGCATCCTCTACGCCCCGCTGGTCATCGACGACGTCGTCGCCGGGGAGATCCTGTGGGCGGCCACCAAGGCCTGGCTCACCGGGTCCACCATTCTCGGCGTGGTGATCGTGTTCGGCCTCGCCGCCTCGCCGCTCGTGCTGTTCGCGCTTCCGGTCGCCTTCCTCGTCGGCCTTGCCTTCTCCGCCGTCGGCATGATCATGACGGTGCTCGCGAAGAACTGGGATTTTTTCAGCTTCTACATGACCCTCGTCATGACTCCCATGATGATGATCTCGGGCGTGTTCTTCCCCGCCGAGCGCCTTCCCGAGCCGCTCGTCGCCGTCGCCAAGGCGCTGCCGCTCTACCACGGTGTCGCGCTGGTGCGCCCGCTGGTGGCCGGGCGGGTGCCGGAGGACATCCTGCTGCACTTCGCTGTGCTTCTCGGCTATGCTGCGGCCGGCTACTTCGTGGCCATCCACTTCGCGCGCAAGCGGTTCTCGGGCTGATGCTCTGGGTCAAGGCGCTGCACCTCGTCTTCATGGTCACGTGGTTCGCGGGCCTCTTTTACCTGCCGCGCCTTTTCGTCTACCACGCGATGGCCTCCGACCGCGTCTCGCTGGAGCGCTTCAAGGTGATGGAGCGCAAGCTCTACTGGGGCATCATGACCCCCGGCGCGTTGCTCACCATCGCCTTCGGCGTATGGCTTTGGCTCGGCTGGTGGCGCGGCGCCGGCGGCTGGCTGCACGCGAAGCTCGCCCTCGTCGCGCTGCTCGTCGCCTATCACCTCTGGTGCGGCCGGCTCCTGCGCGCCTTCGCCGAGGACCGCAACACCAGGAGCCACGTCTGGCTGCGCTGGTTCAACGAAGTCCCCGTCCTCTTCCTTTTTGCGATCGTTCTCCTCGTTGTCCTCAAGCCCTTCTGAAACCTTCTTCGCCACCGCCCCGCGCGGCCTCGAAGATCTTCTTCTCAACGAAGTCAAGCAGTTGGGAGGAGACGCGGCGATCGCCGTTCCCGGCGGCGTCTCCTTCACCGGCGGCTGGCACACCTGCTACCGCGTCAACTTCTGGTCGCGCATCGCCTCGCGCGTGCTGTGGCGCGTCGCCGTCTTCGACTACAGGAACGAGCACGACCTGTACGCCCGCGCCAAGGAGCTCGACTGGCTGGGCCATTTCGCCGTCGAGCGCAGCCTGCGCGTCAACGTCACCGCGCAGAAGAGCCCGCTCAAGAGCCTGGAGTTCGCCACCCTGCGCATCAAGGACGCCGTGTGCGACCGGTTCCGCGAGCGCCTCAACCGCCGCCCGGACGTCGACCGCCAGGCCCCCGACGTGCGCGTGCACGCCTTCCTCGAAGAAAGC
>DATLGR010000049.1:0-1867 GCA_035540415.1 Burkholderiales bacterium
GGCGATGCGCCGAGCGACCTCGGGCGCGATGCGGTGGCGGTGCACGTCCCACCACGGCCGCGCGTGGCGCAGGAAGCGTCTCTGGTCGCTCTCGCCCAGTGCCTGCCACAGGGCCTGGCTGTGCGGCCGCAGCGAATCCACCGCCGCGCGCCAGCCGACCTCGCCGCTGCGCCGCCGCAGCCACCGCCACAGCGCCAGCAGATCGCCCGCCGGGATCGCCTCTGCAGGGACGTGGGCGGGCGTGAACTCGCGGTGGGCGCGCGGCGCCAGCCCGCGCCGCGACAATGCGACGATCCGGCCCCGGTGCCCGGCCGCGTCGAGCGACAGCACCATGTCCACCATGGTCAGGCCGGTGCCGATCAGCAGCACGTCGCCGCCGCTTGCCGCCGCCTCCCGCACCGCCGCCTGCGCCGCCGCGCTCCACGGGTCGGCGATGAAGCGCTCGCCCGCGCCGGCCGCCACCTGCAGCGGCTCGGGCGGCTGGTTGCCATGCGCCAGCGCCAGCGCCGGCGCCGCGAGCACCGCGCCGTCGGCCAGCGTCACCCGCCAGCCCTCGCCGTCGACCGCCGCGCCGGTCGCCTGCCGGGCGACCAGCTCGACCTGCCCGCTCGCCACCGCCTGCGCCAGGATCGCGCTCAGATAGCCGCCGTACAACGCGCGCTCGGCAAAGCCGCGCGCATCGCCGCCACGGGCGCGGTAATGATCGGCGAAGTCGGCGGGAGCGTCCGGCCAGGCGCTCATGTTGTCGGCGCGCACGTTGAGCAGGTGCACCGGCTCTGCGGTCGCATAGGCCGTGCCCCGTCCCGCCCGGCCGCCGCCCTCGATCAGGCGCGAGGCCACGCCGCGCCGCGCCAGCTGCGCGGCCAGCATCGTGCCCGAAAAACCGCCACCGATGATCGCGACCGGGTCCGCCCGGTCAGATCTCATAGTCCGGCCAGTCGTTCGGGTTGGCCGCTCCGGCCTTGCGGCGGACCATGTGCTCGTGAAGCTGCGTCACGGTCCGGCCGGCGGTCTCGGTGAACCACCCCGGCACAACGGCATGAACGATGCAGGCGGCGCCCGCGGCGATCAGCCGGCCGCCGATGCGCAGCGCGCCGGCGCCGTGCTGCGCCCAGCTCATGCCCAGCGCGCGCGGGTGCTCGCGGAACAGCCGCGCGACCGGGGACGCTGCTTCCGGAAGCCCTTTCCCCTGTCCTACAGCCATCGCGTCTGCTAACCTATATGGTGGCCCCGGCAGGACTCGAACCTGCGACCTGCGGTTTAGGAAACCGTTGCTCTATCCTGCTGAGCTACGGAGCCTTGGTGACCGCCTAGCGATAGGCACTGCGACGCCGTCTGGCAACGGCTCACCCGGTGTGAGCGCCGTGGCCGCGGCCCGCGGACCTTGCGAGTTCGGCATCGTGGCCGTGCGGCTCGGCGCCCTCGGTGCGCAGATAGTGCCGGTCGAGGTCGGCGATCAGCTGCTCCGCCTTGTCGCCGCCGACCATGCGGATGATGGCGTCGAGCTTTGCCTCGGCGCGATCGTCATTCTCCTTGGACGAGGGCGAGCCGACGTAGAGGAAGTAAGCGAGCCCCACGACCTGCCACAGCAGCTGCAGGAATTCGGACTGCCAGTTCTCGAACGTGTCGCGCATCATCTCGTTGGTATAGGCGCCGACCTCGGGCGCCTGGCCGTGCGCCGCCGCCTCGTCGAGGAAGGCGAGCCATCCGAACGACCAGTGGAGCAACAGCGAGATCGTGAAGAAGCCGAGCGTGATCCAGGCATAGGCGTAGCGCCGCATAGGGTCCTCCCAGGCGATTGTGGCGCGACCAACGCGCCTCGCAGGAGCTTTGTTGCTGCTCAGGAACGGCCACTCCCCCCCGGCGT
>DATLGR010000050.1:0-8348 GCA_035540415.1 Burkholderiales bacterium
CTGCTGTGCCTGCGCGCCGAATGCGATTGCAAAGGTTGCAGCGGGGATGAGTCCCCACCGCGCGAAGCGTACGAATCTGTCCATGGGCGGTTGCCTCCTTCGATCCGACTGCAAGCAAGAAGGACTCCGGTGCGCGCGAAGCGCGCCGCATGCACCGACCGCGCGCGGCGCTTGACACGGCGGCACGGCTGGCCTACCGTTGTTTCACATAGGAATCGGTGTTTCATATATGGAATACAACCCCTATCTCCGCAAGCCCGCCCCGGGCGGCCGCGGCGGCGTCGAGAAGCTCGACAACATCGCCTGGCAGAACCGCGCGGAGCCGCCCGGCGCCTTCGAGAACGGGCTGGGCGATGCGCTCGAGCGCGTGTTTTCCGCCGGCGCGCAGACGGCCGCCGAGGTCGTCCAGCGCCTGAACGAAGACGGCTCGCGCGACCGCGAAGGGCGCGCCTGGACCGAGGAAAGCTTCCAGGCCGAGATGGCGCGCCTGGGGAAGTGACGACCGGCCGGTGACCATCCGCTTTCGCAGCGTCGGCAAGACCTTCGCCGCCCGCCGTCCCGGCGAGCCCGAGGTGCAGGCGGTGCGCGACGTGAACCTGGTCGTGAACCAGGGCGAGGTGGTTTCCCTCATCGGGCCGAGCGGCTGCGGCAAGTCGACGCTGCTCAACATGGGCTCGGGGCTGTACCTGCCCAGTACCGGCGACGTCGAGGTGGCGGGCGTGCCGGTGACCGGCCCGAATCCGCAGGTGGCCTTCATGCTGCAGAAAGACCTGCTGCTGCCCTGGCGCACCATCCGCGAGAACGCCGAGCTCGGCCTCGAGATCCGCGGCGTGCCGGCCGCCGAGCGCCGGACGCGCGCGAGCCAGCTTCTCGCCAAGTGCCATCTTGCCGCGTTCGAAAACCACTATCCGCACCAGCTCTCCGGCGGCATGCGCCAGCGCGCAGCCCTCGCCCGCACGCTCGCGGTCGACCCGCTGGTGCTGCTCATGGACGAGCCCTTCTCCGCGCTCGACGCGCAGACCAAGATGATCCTCCAGCAGGACCTCGCGCAGACCCTCGCGGCGGAGGAGAAGACGGCGCTCTTCATCACGCACGACCTCGTCGAGTCCATCGCGCTTTCCGACCGCATCCTGGTCATGAGCGCGCGGCCCGGCACCATCATCGAGGAGATCCGCGTCGACCTGCCCCACCGCGACCGGCCCATCGTGCGCCGCGCGCATGCGCGCGTGGGCGAGTACGTGGCGCGGCTCATGGAGTTGCTGCACCTCGGCGATCTCGCGAACGCCGACCAAATCTGACCTTTCCCCCGGAGGAGATGCGATGAGACGGACCGTACTAGCTTTCGCCGCCGCGCTGGCATTCAGCGCTCCGGCGCACGCGCAGCAGAAGCTCGAGGAGGTGAACTACCTGCTGCCCGCGCCGGCGTTCCTGCCGGCCTTCATTCCCTGGGTGCTGGCGCAGAGCCGCGGCTACTACGAGAAGGAAGGCCTCAAGGTCACCTTCCAGGTCGGCCGCGGCGGCGTCGACGTGGCGCGCCAGGTGGGCGTGGGCAACGCGCCGATCGGCGGCGGCATCGGCGACACGCCGATCATCGCGCGCGCGCAGGGCATCCCGGTGAAGGCGGTGGCGGTGCTCGGCGGCGGCTCGCTCACCAACCTCGTGGTGCACGAGGGTCTCGGCATCAAGGGGCCCGCGGACCTCAAGGGAAAGACGGTCACGGTGCTCGCCTACCAGGACACCACCTTCTTCTCGCTCCTGGGCATGCTCGCCTCGGCCAAGCTCACCAAGGGCGACGTCGACGTCCAGGCCGCCGGGCCGACCGGCATCTGGCAGCACTTCGCCGCGGGCAAGGCGCAGGCCTTCGCCGGTCCGGTGGACTGGGCGATCAACGCGCGCGACGCCGGCGCGAAGATCCGCATCTTCCGCGGCGACGCCTACTTCCCGAGCATGGCGCAGGCCATCCTCGCCTCCGACGAGATGATCGCCAAGCGCCCCGACCTCGTCGGGCGGCTGGTGCGCGCCACGCTGCGCGGCCTCGACGATGTGCTCAAGGAAGGCACCAAGGTGATCCCGGACTACATCGCCGGCAACCCCACGTTCAAGGGCAAGGAGAAGTTCCTGCACGACGTGGTGGAGCTCTACATCGAGTACACCTACAAGGGCCAGCGGCAGCTCGGCGCGATGGACCCGGAGCGCCTCGCCGCGGTGCAGAAGTTCTACGTCTCGCAGGGCATCGTGCCGAAAGAAGTGCCCGTCGGTGAGCTCTACACGAACCAGTTTATTAAGTAGCACCGCGGCGGCGAGCCTTGCGCTGCTGGTGGTGTTCCTGGCGGCCTGGGAGTGGCTTCCCGGGCTGCTGGGAATCCCGGCGTACATGCTGCCGCCGGTGTCGCGCGTGTGGAGCGAATTCACCCGCATGCTGGCCAACGACCGGCTGATGTGGCACACCGGCATCACCTCGCTGGAGGTCGTGGTCGGCTTCGCGCTCGGCTCGCTCCTCGGCATGGCGATCGGCTACGTGCTGGGCGCCTCGCCGCGCGCGGAGGTAGTCCTGTCGCCCTACATCCTCGCCCTGCAGATCGCCCCCAAGGTGGCGTTCGCGCCGCTCTTCGTGATGTGGCTGGGCTTCACCGTGTACCCGAAGATCCTGGTGGCGATCCTGATCGTGTTCTTCCCCGTGATGGTGAACGTGCTCACCTCCATGCGCACGGTGGACCCCGACATGGTGAATCTCGCGCGCGCCTTCTCCGCCACGCGCTGGCAGATCTTCCGCATGATCGAATACCCGGCGTCGCTGCCGCCGCTTTTCTCGGGCCTGCGCATCGGCTCGACCCTGGCGGTGATCGGCGTGGTGGTGGGCGAGCTCGTCGGCGGCAACATGGGCCTGGGCTACCTGCTCGTCTTCGGCGAGGGCCAGGGCAACACCGCCATGGTGTTCGTCACCATCATCATGCTGACGCTGATCGGAATCGTCGCCTACGGCGCCGTCGTGCTGATCGAGCGGCGCGTGCTCCATTACATCCCCCAAGCGAAGTACCACGCCACATGAAACCGAACGCCGAATTCCTCATGGACACGGGGCTGAGAAACCTGTGGTACCCGGTCATCCCCTCCTGGCGGCTGCACGATGCGCCGCTGGGCATCACGCGCCTGGGCGAGCACCTCGTGCTGTGGCGCGACCCGCAGGGCGGCATCCGCGCGCTCGAAGACCGTTGCCCGCACCGGGGCGCGCGCCTGTCCCTGGGCTGGAACCTGGGCGACCGGGTCGCCTGCTGGTACCACGGCGTGGAGGTGAAGGGCGACGGGGTGGTCGCCGCCGTGCCCGCGGTGCAGAACTGCTCCCTCGTGGGCAAGGACGCGGTGAAGGCCTATCCGGCCCGGGAGGCGCACGGCGCGGTGTTCGTCTATTTCGGCGACGCGCTGCATCCGGAGCCGCCGCCCCTGGAATTTCCCGAGCAGCTCACCTCGCCCGAGTGGTCCTCGTTCCTGTGCACCGCCACCTGGGGCTGCAACTACCGCTACGCGATCGAGAACGTGATGGACCCGATGCACGGCACCTACCTGCATGCGCAGTCGCACTCCATGGCGGAGGGCGACAAGACGGCGGAGTTCCGGGTGCGCAAGACCGACCAGGGGTTCGTGTTCGAGAAGACCAACCAGCAGGGGCTCAATTTCGACTGGGTGGAATGGGGCGAGTCGGGCGCGCACTGGATGCGCCTGTCGATTCCCTACCAGAAGAAGTACGGCCCCGGCGGCCCCTTCTTCATCGTCGGCTACGCGACGCCCCTGGACGCCGGGCGCACGCAGGTGTTCTTCTGGCGCTGCCGCAAGGTCGAGGGCTGGCAGCGCGACGTCTGGCGCTTCCTTTACAAGAACCGCCTCGAGGGGCTGCACTGGCAGGTGCTCGAGCAGGACCACGAGCTGCTCGAGAACCTGGCGCCCGAGGCGCGCTCGCGCGAGTTCCTCTACCAGCACGATGCCGGCATGGTGCGCGTGCGGCGGCTTCTCGAGTCGCGCGCGCGCGAGCAGGCGCAGGCCCTGGATGCGGCTCGCGGGTAAGACGGTGCTCGTCACCGGCGGCGCGCGCGGCCTGGGCCGCGCCTTTGCCGAGGCGGCGCGCGGCGCCGGGGCCGAGGTGCTCATCGCCGACGTGCTGCCCGCGGTGCACGACACCGCGCGGGCCATCGGCGCGCGCGGCTTTACCGTGGACCTGTCCTCGCCCGCGTCCATCGACGAGTGCGTGCGCGGCATCGGAACCCTGGACGGGCTGGTGAACAACGCGGCGGTCACCAACTCCGGCGGCCGCACGCTCGAGGAGCTCGACGTCGAGACCTGGGACCGGGTGATGGACGTGAACGTGCGCGGCACCTGGCTCGTCACGCGCGCGTGCCTGCCGCTGCTGCGCCGCTCCCGGGGGCGCATCGTCAACATCGCCTCCGACACCGCGCTGTGGGGCGCGCCGCGCCTGCTCGCCTACCTCGCGAGCAAGGGCGCGCTGATCGCCATGACCCGCGGCATGGCGCGCGAGCTGGGCCCCGCGGGCATCACCGTGAACGCCATCGCCCCGGGGCTCACCGAGGTGGAAGCGACCGAGTACGTCCCGGCCGAGCGCCATCGCCACTACCTGCAGGGTCGCGCCATCGGCCGCGCCCAGCAGCCGGCGGACGTTTGCGGGGCGGTGCTGTTCCTGCTGTCCGACGACGCCGCCTTCGTCACCGGGCAGGTGCTGCCGGTGAACGGCGGGTTCGTCATGAACTGAATGAAGATGGAGAAACCGATGAGCCTGAAAGACGTGATGGAATCGCGCACCGCGCGCCACGCCACCCGCCGCTACGACTGGGACGCGCTCAAGTTCCAGGCGGACTACGACCCGCGCTACCGCCGCGCGCAGATGCGCTACGTGGGCACGGGCGGCACCGGCGTCAAGTCCGACGCCAACGTGGTGCCGGCCGAGCACTTCACCTTCTCCACCATGCTGCTGCCCGCGGGCGCCGAAGGGCCGATGCACATCCACAACGACGTGGAGGAGATCTTCTTCGTGCTGCGCGGCAAGGTGAAGGTGACCTGCGAGAAGGACGGCGAGACGTGGGAGGCGGTGCTGGGCGAGCGCGACCTCGTGTCGATCCCGCCCGGGGTGTACCGCGGCGAGATCAACATCGGCGAGGAGGACGCGCTCATGTGCGTGATGCTCGGCGCCTCCCGGCCGGTCACGCCCACCTACCCGCCCGACCATCCGCTCGCGAAGATCAAGCGCTCGTGATCGAGTCGCGCCTGCGCGCGTTTCCCGCCCGCTCGGTCTCGGTCGGCGGCAAGGCGCTCGCCTACCGCGAGGCCGGCGACGGCCCGCCGCTCGTGCTCCTACACGGCATCGGCTCGGGCTCGGCGTCCTGGCTCTACCAGCTCGAGGGCCTTTCGGCGGCCTACCGCGTCATCGCCTGGGATGCCCCCGGCTACGGCGATTCGGACGCCTTCGCGCTCGAGGCGCCGCACCCGCTCGACTACGCGCGGGCGCTCTCCGTGCTGCTCGGCGCGCTGCAGGTGAAGCGCTGCCATCTCGTCGGCCAATCGCTCGGCGCGCTGATGGCCGGCGCCTACGCGCGGCACTTCCCCGCGGGGCTGGCGAGCCTGCTCCTCATCAGCCCGGCCGGCGGCTACCGCGGCGACCGCGCGAGCGTCCGCGAGCGGCTCGCCACGCTGGAGGCGCTCGGCCCCGACGGGCTCGCCGAGAAGCGCGCCGCCGGCATGCTCTCGCCGCAACCGCCGCCCGAGGCGCTCGAGCTCGTGCGCTGGAGCTACCGGCGCATCCGGCCCGAGGGCTACCGCCAGGCCGCCTACTGCCTCGCCAACGGCAACCTGCGCGAAGACGCGGCTCACTGCGCCGGCAAGGTGCTGGTCGCCTGCGGCAGCGCCGACACCGTCACGCCCGAGCCCGGCTGCCGCGACATCGCGCGCGCCTTTCCCCAGGCCGAGTACCGCACCCTGCCCGGCCTGGGCCACGCGTCGCAGGCCGAAGGCCCGGCGGTGGTGAACGACATGATCCGCGCCTTCGCATGCTGAAGAACCCGTACCTCGTGCCCGGCCTCGAGCGCGGGCTGCGCCTGCTGCAGCTCTTTCGCACCGGGCGCGCCGAGATCGGCGCCCCCGAGATCGCGCGCGAGCTCGAGCTGCCGCGCACCACCGCGTTCCGGCTGCTGCAGACGCTGGAAGCGATGGAGTTCGTCGAGCGCACCGCCGGCGGCGCCTTCCGGCTCGGCCCCGCGGTGCTGCGCCTGGGCTTCGAGTACATCGCCTCGCAGGACATCACCGAATACGGCCGCGACGTGGTGGAGCGGCTGTGCGAGCAGGCCGGCGCCTCCTCGCAGCTCGCCATCCTCGACGGCCGCGAGCTGGTGGTGGTGCTGAAGAAAAATCCCGCCGGCGCCATCGGCAGCAACGTGCAGGTCGGCACGCGCATGCCGGCGCACGCCACCGTGGTGGGGCGCCTGCTGCTGCAGGACGCGGATCTGCGCAAGCTTTATCCCGAGCCGCGCCTGAAGCAGTACACCGCGCAGACGCCCCGGAGCGTCGCCGAGCTCGAGCGGCTGATCGCGCAGGACCGCGCGCGCGGCTACGCCGTGAGCGAGTCGGCCTACGAGCGGGGCATCTCCGCGGTGGCCGCGCCGGTGCGCAACCACGAGGAGCGCGTGGTCGCGGCCCTTTCCGTGATCGTGCCCCAGCCGCGGCTGGAGCCGAAGCGCCGCGAGGCGCTCATCGAGCAGACCATGTCGGCCGCCGCCGAGCTGTCGCGGCGGCTGTCGTATCGCGAAGCAGCCTGAACCGAGGGACCAGACCATGAACATGGCCACCGAGAGCATCACCGTCACCCCCGTCTCGCCGCACATCGGCGCCGAGATCGGCAACATCGACCTCACCCGGGCGCTCTCCGAGCGCCAGGTGAAGGAGCTGCACGAGGCCTTTCACCAGCACCTCGTGATCTTCTTCCGCAACCAGAAGATCGGCTTCGAGGACCAGATCCGCGTCGCGGGGTACTTCGGCCCGCTCGGGCGCCACGTGGGCAAGAGCACCATCAGCAAGCCCACCGACCACGAGCTCGTGCGGCGCTTCCACTACGACGAGACCTCGCAGCGCATCTCGGGGGAGAACTTCCACAGCGACCAGTCCTGCGCCGAGATCCCGCCGCTCGGCAGCATGCTCTACAACCACACCGTGCCGCCCAACGGCGGCGGCGACACCTGCTTCACCAGCATGTACGCGGCCTACGAGGCGCTCTCGCCGAAGATGAAGCAGTACCTGGAGGGGCTCACCGCCACGCACGACGGGACGCGCGTGTTCGGCCCCGGCACGCCGGTGAGCGTGCACCCGGTGATCACCCGGCACCCGGTCACCGGCCGCAAGGTGATCTATGTCAACACCGACTTCACCTCGCACATCAACGAGGTGTCGCGCCAGGAAAGCGACGCCATCCTCCGGTTCCTGTACGAGCACTGCAACAAGCACGAGTGGATGTGCCGCTTCCGCTGGAGCGCCCACTCCATCGCCTTCTGGGACAACCGCTGCACCCAGCACAAGGCGATCTGGGACTACTGGCCCAACGTGCGCTCGGGCTTCCGCGTGCAGGTCGAGGGAACGGCGCGCCCGGTCGCCGGCTGAGATGACGGTCGGCGACCTGATCGTCGCGGCGCTGGAGCGCCAGGGGGTCGCGGCCGCGTTCGGCGTGGTGTCCATCCACAACATGCCGATCCTGGACGCGATCCACCGCCGCGGCCGCATCCGCTTCGTGCCGGCGCGCGGCGAGGCCGGCGCGGCGAGCATGGCGGATGCCTGCGCGCGGGTGAGCGGCGGGCTCGGCGTAGTCGTCACCAGCACCGGCACGGCGGCCGGCAACGCCACCGGCGGCCTGGTCGAAGCGCTCACGGCGGGCACGCCGCTCCTGCACCTCACCGGCCAGATCGATTCGCCCTACCTCGACCGCAACCTCGGCTTCCTGCACGAGGCGCCCGACCAGCTCGGCATGCTAAGGGCGGTGTCCAAGGCCGCCTTTCGCATCGGGCGGCCGCACGAGGCGCCGGCTGTCATGGCGCAGGCGATCCGCGCCGCGCTCACCGCGCCCGCGGGGCCGGTGTCGGTGGAGATCCCGATCGACGTGCAGCAGGCGGAGGCGCCCGCCGAGGCCGGCGAGCCCGCCGAACGCATCGCGGTCCAGGGCTCCCCACCATCGATCGAGCTGCTGGCCGAGCGGCTTCTTGCGGCAAAGCGCCCGCTGCTGTGGCTCGGGGGCGGCGCGCGCCACGCCGGCGACGCGGTGCGGCGTCTCGTGGATCTGGGCTTCGGCGCGCTCACCACCGTGC
>DATLGR010000051.1:0-2263 GCA_035540415.1 Burkholderiales bacterium
GCCGCGCATAGCCGCGCCGCGCCGCGGTGGCGGCGAAGCTCGCGAGGACATCGAGCTCGGCGAGCGCGCGCGCGATGCGCTGCAGGGCGGGAAGGTCGCGTTGCAGCGCCTCGACCAGGGACTCGAACAGCGATTTCTCCAGGGCGAGCGCCCGGTCGCGCGCCGAGAGCGCCTTGTCCTCGAAGCCCTTGAGCTCGGCGGTGATGTAGCGCTCCGCGCCCTTCAGCGTCTGGCGGCGGCGGTAGTCGTCGGGGACCTTGCCGGCGTGCGAGTTGGTCACCTCGATGTAATAGCCGTGCACCGAGTTGAACGCGACGCGCAGGTTGGGAATAGCCGTGCGCGCGCGCTCGCGCGCCTCGAGCTCGGCGAGGAAGCCGGCGGCGTTCGTCTGCAGCGCGCGCAGCTCGTCGAGCTCGGCGCTATGGCCGTCGGCGATGACGCCGCCATCCTGCACGCGCGCGGCCGGCTCGCCCTGCAGCGCGGCCTGCAGCAGGCGCAAGCCTGCGGGCGGCGCGGCGAGCGCGGCCCGCAGCTCGCGCAGCCGCGGCGCGCCGTCGGGAACCGCGGCTTCGAGCTCCGGCAGCATCGCCAGCGTGTCGCGCAGGCCGGCGAGCTCGCGCGGGCGCACGCTCTTCAGCGCGAGGCGCGCGGCGATGCGCTCGACGTCCGCGACGCGCCGCAGGCAGGCCTGCACGCGGGGCGCGGCCGGGTCGAGCGCGGCCACGGCGTCGTGGCGCGCGCCGAGCGCCTCGTGGTCGCGCAACGGATGGTGCAGCCAGTGGCGCAGCAGCCGGCTTCCCATGCCGCTCGCGCACTCGTCGAGCAGCGAGAACAGCGTCGGCGCGGGCTCGCCGCGCAGCGTCTCGGTGATCTCGAGGTTGCGCCGCGTGGCCGCGTCCAGGCGCACGTACTCGCCGCTGCGCTCGGCGGTGACGGCGCCGACGTGCGCCAGCGCCTGGCCCTGGGTCTTCGCGGCGTACTCGAGCAGCGCGCCGCACGCGCCGATGGCAAGCGTCAGGTCCTCGCAGCCGAAGCCGGCGAGGCTTGCCGTGCCGAGCTGCTTCAGCAGCCGCCGCCGGCCGCTGTCGACGTCGAAGTGCCAGGCCGGCAGGCGCGTCGTGAAGCAGCCCTCCAGCGCTTCGCCATCGGCGATCAGCACCTCGGCCGGGTCGATGCGCCGCAGCTCGTTAGCGAGCGCCTGCGGCGCGACCTCCGCCACGCGCAGCGTCCCGCTCGCGAGCGACAGCCACGCGAGGCCCACCGTGCTTCTGTCCCGGGCGAGCGCCAGCAGCACGTTGTCGGCCTTGTCCTCGAGCAGCGACGGGTCGGTGAGCGTCCCCGGCGTGACGATCCTCGTGACCTTGCGCTCGACCGGCCCCTTGGCCAGCGCCGGGTCGCCGATCTGCTCGCAGATCGCCACCGGCTCGCCCAGCTTCACCAGCTTCGCGAGGTACTGCTCCACCGAGTGCACCGGCACCCCCGCCATCTTCACCGGCGCCCCCGCCGAGGCGCCGCGCTGCGTGAGCGTGATGTCGAGCAGCCTCGCCGCGCGCTCGGCGTCGTCGTAGAAGAGCTCGTAGAAATCCCCCATCCGGTAGAAGAGCAGGATGTCGGGGTGCTCCGCCTTGATGCGCAGGTACTGCTGCATCATGGCCGTGGTACCCGGAGCGTCTGGCGAAGGCCTTGGGCTTACTAGTCCGGGACTTGCGGCGCTTTGGCGGTGCGGATGGCTCATTAGTGTCTGTTGGCAACTTCGGCCGTCATCTTCCCGGAGCCCAAGAGCCAAGGCAAGGCCGATTTCCTTTGGCGGAACTGACAGTGTTGGTACAATGTCCAACATGCCAGCCGAGCCGCTGCTCGACGAGCGCCATGTATTGAGCGAATCGGCGTTCGTAGAGCTGGTGATCTGGCGAGTTTCGCCACCGGTGCGTGGCTCCCGGCATGAGTACCGGCACCGCCTTGCTTTGGTTGTGAATGGTGAATGTGTGCTGCGCTACGAAAACGAGGCCGGCAAAGGCGACCATCGCCACCTGCGGGATAAGGAGCACGAGTATCGCTTCAAGAACGCCGAGCAATTGCTCGTGGATTTCTGGGGCGACGTTGAGGAGATGCTGAAATGAAAACCGTGACGCTTTCAGTTGCCAGCCGGCAAGCCGTCAAGCAGCGCGCCCTCGATGCGTTCTCCGGCAAGCGCCGCGGCGCGCACATTTCGTTCGCCTCGGCGGACTTGCTCTGGAAAGTGCTGACGGCCAAACGCTGGGAG
>DATLGR010000052.1:0-1762 GCA_035540415.1 Burkholderiales bacterium
GAGCCCGCGGGCGCGTTCTCGGGCGAGTAGTCGATGAGCGCGAGCGCCGCGGCGCGCGCCGGGTGCTTCGCCGCGGCCCAGGTGGCGCCGCGCCCGCCCATCGAGTGGCCCACCAGCACCGCGCGCTCCCAGCCGGCCGCATTCAGCACCGCGAGGATGTCGGCGCCCATGGTGGGCACGGCGTAGTCCCTCGACGGGCTCCAGGTGGAGTCGCCGAAGCCGCGCATGTCCATCGCGATCACTTCACGCTCGGCGCCGAGCGCCTGCGCCGCGGGCAGCCAGTCCCAGGAGAAGTACGACAGGCCGTGCACGATGAGGAGCGGCGTGCCGCCGCGCCGGCCGAGCCGGCGGTAGTGGAGCTCGACGTCGCCCGAGCGCACGCGGGCGGTGTGGTGGGGGATCGTCATCCCCCAAGGGTACTAGAGCGCGAGGTCGTAGCGCAGCGTGAGCGACATCTCGGCGCGGCGGTAGCTGTAGAGCGGGATGTTGGAGGCGTTGCGGCTCGCGACCGCCGCCGGGCGCAGCGTCCAGCCGCGGGCAAAGCGCCACGCAAGGCCGACCGAGGAGTCGACCAGGTCGTCCTTGCGCTGAGTAAGGAAGGCCGCGTTGGTACGGCTGTAGTGGCCGGTCTGCGCCGCGAGGACGAAAAAGGCGTCGAGGTCCCCACGCAGCCCGTACTGGCCGCCCAGGCGCAGGCCGCGGAAGTCCTTGTTTCCGTCGGCGCGGCCGTCGGTGTCGACCTCGCGCCCGCCGAAGAGCGAGCCGAACAGCGCCGCGCGGCCGTCGGGGCTCAGGCGCAGCACGCCCACGCCGAGCGTGCGGGCGTTGAAGTTGTTCGGCACGAGCCCCGGGTCGCGAAAGCGCACCTGGGTGTAGCCGCCGAAGGGCGAAATTTGCGTGAGAGGCCCCGCCTGCAGTCGCAGCTCGGCGGAGGCGCCGGTAATTTCGCGGTTGAGCCGCTGATCGAGCTCGTGGCGCCCGCCGTAGCCCATCACCCGGATCTGCCGCTCGGGCCGGCCGAGCGCGAAGCCGAGCCGGTAGTCGAGGCTCTGCAGGTCGAAGCTGTCGAGGTCCTCGTGCGCCCGCTGGCGCCAGTCGGCGCCGGCGAAGAGCTCGGCGTTCGGATCCACGCGCAGGCCGTACTCGCCGCCCGCGCCGAGCACGCGGAACGCGTCCTCCTGCTGCACGTTGGTGGGCGCGAGCGTGAAGCCGAGATTGCCCAGGGCCGGGATGAATACGATGTTCTGGCTGGTGGAGTTGTTGACGTTCCAGTCGTAGCCGAAGGTGAGCTCCGCATAGACGTTGAAGCGGCGCAGCCGGGCGCGCTCGGCCGCATCGATCGCCTCGAGGTAGCGCGCGATGGTGCGCTGCGCGGCTTCCGGCGGATCGAGCCGGCGCACGGCGTTGAGCTCCTCGCGCGCGCGCGCAAGATCGCCCATGGCGAAATAGGCGCGCCCGAGGTCCAGGCGCGCGCCGGCGAAGTTGGGGTTCACCGCGAGCACGCGCTCGAAGGCGAGCGTGGCACGGTCGGCGCGGCCGGCATCCAGTGCCGAAATGCCCAGGAGGTAGTCGAACTCGACGTTGCCCGCCATGCGGTCCTCGAACGGCTCGAGCAGCGCAAAGGCTTCCGCCGCCTTGCCCTCGTTCATCAGCGCCTGGGCGCGCGCAAGATCGGGACGTTCCTGGGCCGGCGCGGGGCCGGTGAGCGCGGCAAGTCCGAGCAAAACGCCGGCCAGCAGGCGCAGCACGCGCAGGCCAGCAA
>DATLGR010000053.1:0-6653 GCA_035540415.1 Burkholderiales bacterium
GCGCCCGACCGAGAGCTTCAGCGCGCAGCGCCGCTACCTGCTCAGCTAGCCCTGCAGACCGGACAGGCGGGGTCTTTCTTCACCAGCACCGAGCGCCATTCGCCGCGCGCGGCGTCGAGCATCAGCAGCCGGCCGCTGAGCGGCTCGCCGAACCCGGCGAGGAGCTTGAGCGCTTCGATCGCCTGCATGGCGCCGATGACCCCGGTGAGCGGCGCCAGCACGCCCATCACCGAGCACTGCACCTCCTCGACCTCGCCGTCCTCCGGAAACAGGCACGCATAGCAGGGGGCGTCCTCGCGGCGCAGGTCGAAGACCATGAGCTGCGCATCGAGGCGGATGGCGGCGCCCGACACCAGCGGCCGGCGATGTCGGACGCACGCACGGTTAACCGCGTGCCGGGTGGCGAAGTTGTCCGAGCAGTCGAGGACCACGTCGGCCGCCGGCACGAGGCGATCGAGCTCGGGCGGGCCCACGCGCGCCGGCACCGGCTCGACCGACACGTCCGGGTTTACCGCGGCCAGCGTTTGACGCGCGGCGTCGACCTTGCGCGCGCCGACGGCCTCCGAGCGGTACAGGATCTGGCGCTGCAGATTGGTGAGGTCGACCCGGTCAGCATCGGCCAGGACGAGTCGCGCCACGCCCGCAGCCGCGAGGTACAGCGAGGCGGGGCAGCCCAGGCCGCCGGCCCCCACGATCAGCACGGCGGCGTGCCGCAGCCGCTCCTGCCCTTCCACCCCGATCTGGGGCAGGAGCAGGTGACGGCTGTAGCGAAGGAGCTGCTCGTCGGTCAGTTAGTTGGTTTTGGTCTGCGCGACGGTCGGGGAGACCTTCTTGACCGGCTCGCCCTTGAGGTGCGCGATGGCCTGCTGCAGCTGGAAGTCTTCCTTCGAGCCGAGCTCGACCGGCTTCATGTCGGCGGGCGCGGGTGGCTGCGCGCGCTGGCGGGGGCTAGCCTCGCCCTTGGGATCTTCCGATTTTCCGTTGCTCAGGTGGCGCGTCAGGTCCGCCTCGCGCACCCGCGTCATGGTGTCCGTCGGGTCCTCCACCGTGATGTCCGGCTGGATGCCGAGCGCCTGAATGGAGCGGCCTGCGGGCGTGAAGTAACGCGCCGTCGTGAGCTTGATTGCCGTGTTGTTGCCCAGGGGCATGATGGTCTGCACCGATCCCTTGCCGAACGTCTGCGTACCCATGACGGTGGCGCGCTTGTGGTCCTGCAGGGCACCCGCCACGATTTCCGAAGCGGAGGCCGAGCCGCCGTTCACGAGCACCACCATCGGCACGGTCTTGGCCATCGGATGCAGGTGGCGCAGGACGTCTTCGCCGCGGCTGCCGCGCGCGTAGTCCTCCGGACTCGCGAAGAAGCGCTTGCGCGCGTCCTCGGCGCGACCGTCGGTCGATACGATCAGCGACTTGGCCGGCAGGAAGGCCGAGGACACGGCGACCGCCCCGTGCAGCAGACCGCCGGGGTCATTGCGCAGGTCGAGCACCAGGCCCTTCAGCCCGGGGTTGTCCTTGAACATCTGGCCCAGATGCTTCACCAGGTGCTCGGCCGTGGCTTCCTGGAACTGCGACACGCGCACCCAGCCGTAGCCCGGCTCGATGACCCTGGAGCGCACGCTCTGCACCCGGATGATCGCGCGCGTGAGAGTGACCACGATCGGCACGCTCTCGCCCTTGCGCGAGATGGTGAGCGTGATCTGGGTATTCGGCTTGCCGCGCATGCGCTTGACGGCGTCGTTCAGCGACATGCCCTTCACGGGCGTGTCGTCCAGCTTGATGATGAGATCGTTCGGCTTGATGCCCGCCTTGAAGGCCGGGGTGTCCTCGATCGGCGAGATCACCTTGACGAAGCCGTCCTCCATGCCGACTTCGATGCCCAGGCCGCCGAACTGGCCCTGCGTTCCCACCTGCAGCTCGCGGAACGCTTCCTGGTCGAGGTACGCCGAGTGCGGATCGAGGCCCGTCAGCATGCCGTTGATCGCCTCGGTGATGAGCTTCTTGTCCTCGACCGGCTCGACGTAGTTGGCCTTGATCGCGCCGAAGACCTCGGTGAAGGCGCGCAGCTCCTCGATCGGCAGGGTGGTGCGCGCGGCGCGGTCGGCCACGGCCTGGAAGTTGAGGCTGATCAGCACGCCGGCAACGGCGCCAACGAGAATCAATCCAAAGTTGCGAAGCCTGTTTTGCATAGTGCCTGCCGTAAGCAGTGAATCCTGGTTACAAGAGACGACGAGCGCGACAACATCGACGACGACAGCGATTACCCGTACGGCCGACTAACTAGTTCAGCTTCACCCAGCGCAGCGGATCGAAGGCACGGCCAAGATGACGCATTTCAAAGTATAGCCCCGTTTCCTCGTTGCCTCCGCTCGCCCCCGTGGTCGCGATGGCATCGCCCATGGCGACCGCATCACCCACCTGCCGGAGCAACGCTTCGGCGTTCGCATAGATCGAGAGGTAGGCCTCGCCGTGATCCACGATGAGGAGGTTCCCGAAGCCCCTCATCCATTCCGCGTACACCACCTGCCCGCCGGCGACCGCCCGGACCGGCTGCCCTTCGGGGGCGCGGATGAACACGCCTTTTGCCTCGGCGCCGGCCGCTCCCCTTGGAGCGCCGAAGCGGCCGATCAGTTCCCCCCGTACCGGCAGGCTAAGCCTTCCGCGCAGGCTCGAAAAGGGCTCTTTTCTCGCCGCCGGGGAAGGCGTGCGCTCGATCCGGGCGGCAAGCATCCGGCCGAGCTCTTCGACGAGCCGGGCGAGGCGCGCCTCGTCGGCGCGCAGCACCTTGATTTCGCGGCGACTCCGGCTGATCTCGCCGGCCACGCGCTCGAGCACCTTCCGGCGCTCGCGGCGCTCCGCGAGAATTCGTTCACGGTCGGCGCGGCTCGCCGCTTCGAGCGCCTCCAGGTCGCGGCGTCGCGCCTCCGCGTCGCCCGCCAGCCGCTGCGACTCGGCGAGCCCTGCGCGATAGTCCGCGAGTACCGCAGCCCAGGCGCGGGTCAGGTGACTCGCGTAATGCACGCGGCGCGCTCCCTCCGCCGGATCGTCGCCCGAGAGCGCTGCGCGCAGGGCATCCGGGGCCCCGCTCGCGGCCCGCGCGGCGAGCACGCGGCCGAGCGCCGCCTGCCGCGCGGCGAGCTGCCGCTCGAGCTCGCGCTGCTGGGCTGCGATCGCAGCCGCCTGCGCGCGCAGCTCGCGCCGCTCGAGCTCCAGGAGCGCGAGCGCACGGTTCGCCTGCGAGATGGCGCGCTCCGATTGGCGCAGCGCATCCCGGACCTCCGTGCGGATTTCCTCCCTTTTCTCGAGCTCGGTGGTGAGGGCGTCGATGCGCGCCCGCAGGGCCTTCAGATCCTGCTCCCGGGCGCCGGACGCCGTGGCGGCGAGGCAGCCGAGCAGCAGGACCAGGGCGCGGATCAGGGCCGCGCCTTGCCTTGCGCCGATACTTCGGCCACGCGTTTTGCCAGCTCATCTGCGTCGCCGAGGTAGTAGTGCCGCTGGGGTTGCAGCGCGGCGTCGAGCTCATAGACGAGCGGAATGCCGGTCGGGACGTTGAGCGGCACGATCTCGGCGTCCGAGAGCCCGTCCAGGTGCTTGATGAGCGCCCGCAGCGAATTGCCGTGCGCCGCCACGAGCACGCTGCGCCCCGCTCGCACGGCCGGCGCGATGCTGGCGTCCCAGTAGGGCAGCACGCGCGCCACCGTATCCTTGAGGCACTCCGTGCGGGGAACCGGGACGCCGGCGTAGCGCGGGTCGCTCGCCTCGTAGCGCGGGTCGTGCGCCTCCAGCGCGGGCGGCGGCACGTCGTAGCTGCGCCGCCACGCGAGCACCTGCTGCTCACCGAATTTCGCCGCCGTTTCGGACTTGTTGAGCCCTTGCAGCGCGCCGTAATGGCGCTCGTTCAGCCGCCAGCTCTTGTCCACCGGAAGCCAGAGCTGCTCCAACTCGTCCAGCGCGATCCACAACGTGCGGATGGCCCGCTTCAGCAGCGAGGTAAAGGCTAGGTCGAAGCGAAAGCCGGCCGACTTCAGCAGCTGCCCGGCGGCCTTTGCTTCCTCGATGCCGCGCGGGGAGAGATCGACGTCGGTCCAGCCGGTGAAGCGGTTCTCGCGATTCCAGACCGACTCGCCATGGCGCAGCAGCACGAGCTTGAGCATGGCGGTGAATTATAATGTCGACCCCCCGTGAGCTTCGTCCAGGAAAACATCCTTCTCATCGTCGTCGCCTTCGTATCCGGCGCGATGCTCCTTTGGCCCTACGTGCGCCGGGCCAGCGCGGGGCCCTCGGTAAGCCCTCACCAGGCGACCCAGCTCATCAACCGCGAGGACGCGCTGGTCGTGGACGTGCGCGAGCCGGGGGAATTCGGCAGCGGCCATATCCTCGGGGCGAAAAACGTGCCGCTTGCGCGTATCGACGCCGGGGGTGCGGAAATTGCTGCCAAGCGCAAGCAGAAGCCCGTCATCGTCTATTGCGACACCGGCAGCCGCTCGGGGAAGGCGGCGGCGGTGCTGCGTGCCCAGGGGTTCGCCCAGGTGCTCAACCTTGCCGGCGGCCTCGCGGCATGGCGCCAGGCGGGCCTGCCGGTCGAGAAGTGACATGGCCAAAGTGCTGATGTATTCGACCGCGTCGTGTCCTTACTGCCAGGCGGCGGCGCGCCTGCTGCGCGAGAAAGGCGCCGACGTGCAGACGGTGCGGGTCGATCTCGAGCCCGCCCGACGCGCCGAGATGATGCAGAAAAGCGGTCGCAGAACCGTTCCCCAGATCTGGATCGGAGAGCGCCACATCGGCGGCTGCGACGATCTCTACGCGCTTGACCGGGAGGGCAAGCTCGAACCCTTACTCGAGGCCCTCGGATGAGCGACGAACAGCAGCAGCCCCATTTCCAGATCGAGAAGATCTACGTCAAGGACGCGTCTCTCGAGATCCCGAACGCGCCGCAGGTCTTCATGGAGCAGATTCAGCCTCAGCTCGAGGTGCAGATCAACACCGGCGGCACGCAGATCGCCGAGGGGTACTACGAGGTCAGCGTGTCCGCCACCGTCACCGCGAAAGCCGGCGAGCGTGCGGTGTTCCTCGCGGAGGTGGTGCAGGCCGGGATCTTCTCGGTGCGCAACGTGGCCGCCGAAGAGGTGGATCCCCTGCTCGGCATCGGCTGCCCGACGATCCTCTTCCCTTACCTGCGCGAGACCATCTCCGATCTGGTCATCCGCGGCGGCTTTCCGCCGGTGCTGCTGGCGCCGGTCTCGTTCGAGGCGATCTACCTGCAGCGCGCGCAGCAGCTGCAGCAGCAGGGCGGCGGCTCCAACATCCAGATCGCCCGGTGATCCGCCTCGCGGTCCTCGGCGCAGGCGCCTGGGGCACCGCGATCGCCTGCGTGCTCGCCGGCCGTCTGCCGGTCACGCTGTGGGTGCGCGATCAGGCGCAGGCGCAGGCCATGGCGGCGACCCGAAGCAACGAGCGCTACCTTGCCGGCGTCCCGCTGCCGGAATCGCTTGCGCTCACTTCGCAGCTCGAGCGCGCGCTCGAAGGCGCCGCGCTCGCGCTCATCGCGACCCCCGTGGCCGGGCTACGCCCGGTGCTGGAGGCGATCGGCGCCCGGCTCGCCTTCGTGTGGCTATGCAAGGGCTTCGAGGAGGGCAGCGGCATGCTGCCGCACGAAATCGCATCGCAGGTGGCGCCCGCGCAGACGCGCTGTGGCGTGCTGTCCGGGCCGTCCTTCGCCGCCGAGGTGGCGCGCGGCCTGCCCTGCGCCTTGACGCTCGCCGCCGGCGATGCGGGCTTCGCGCGCGACACGGCGGCGCTGCTGCACGGCGGGCGCATGCGCGTCTACTACAGCGCCGATGTCGTCGGGGTGGAGGTTGGCGGGGCGGTGAAGAACGTAATGGCCATTGCCGCCGGGATCTCCGACGGGCTGGGACTCGGGCTCAACGCCCGCGCGGCGCTGCTCACGCGGGGCCTGGCGGAGATCGCTCGACTGGGCACTGCGCTCGGCGGCAAGCCTTCGACGCTATTCGGTCTGGCCGGCGCCGGCGACCTGATCCTCACCGCGACCGGCGACCTGTCGCGCAACCGGCGGGTGGGCCTCGAGCTCGCGCGCGGCCGGCGGCTGAGCGGCATCCTCGCGGAGCTCGGCCACGTCGCCGAAGGCGTGCGCTCCGCGAAGGAGGTAGCGCGCCTTGCGCGCAGCCGGGGCGTCGACATGCCGGTGAGCGAGGCGGTCAACGCGGTCCTGGAGGGGCGCCTGGATCCGGCGGGAGCGGTGCAAAGCCTGCTCGCCCGCGATCCGAAGCGGGAAGCCCTAGGATTCGAACCCTAGCTGGCGCCAGGCCTCGTAGACGGCCACCGCGACCGCATTCGAGAGATTGAGGCTGCGGTTGCCCGGCCGCATGGGAAGGCGCACGCGATGCGGAATGTCGTCGAGCACCGCCGGCGAAAGACCGCGGGTCTCGGCCCCGAAGACCAGCACGTCGCCCGCCGCATAGCGCAGCTCCGTGTACAGGCGGCTCGCGTGCACGCTGAAGGCGACCATGCGCTGCCCGGCAAGCGCTCCACGGCACTGCGCCCAGCTCGCATGGGTGCGCACATTGGCGAGCTCGTGGTAGTCGAGGCCCGCCCGGCGCAGTTGCCGATCGTCCATCGAAAAGCCGAGCGGCTCCACC
>DATLGR010000054.1:0-9628 GCA_035540415.1 Burkholderiales bacterium
CCTGCGCAGCTTCCTCGGCGCCTTCAATTTTCCGGGGGACATGGCGACCGGCCCGATCGCCACCTTTTCCGGCGGCGAGAAGGCGCGCCTCGCGCTTGCGCTGATCGTGTGGCAGCGGCCCAACCTGCTGCTGCTCGACGAGCCCACCAACCACCTCGATCTCGACACGCGCGAGGCGCTCACGGTGGCGCTCGCGCAGTTCGAAGGCACGCTGGTGCTCGTGTCGCACGACCGGCACCTGCTGCGCGCCACCACCGACGAGCTGCTGATCGTCGCCGCCGGCCGGGTGCGGCCCTTCGACGGCGACCTCGACGATTACCGCGAGAGCCTCCTGCGCACGAAGCCGGTGGAGGCGCCGGCCGCGCGCGCGGAGCGCCAGGCGGCGCCGCCGCCGCCCCGGCGCAGCACGAAAGGCCTCGCCTCGCGCCTGAAGCGCCTGGAGGAAACGATGGCGAAGCTGGAGGCGCGCAAGTCCGAGATCGAGGCCCGGCTCGCTGCGCCCGAGACCTACGCCGACCCCGAGGCGGTCAAGGCGCTCCTCGTCGACCAGGCCTACGTCGGCAAGGAGCTGGCCGAGCTCGAGGATGAGTGGCTCGAGAAGCAGGCCGAGCTCGACCGATGCTGAAGTACGGCGGCGTCGCGATGCTGATCCTTGCCGGCTGGGCGGCGCTCGACCCGGCGCGCATGGCCTGGGCGTACCTCGGCGCGGTCGCGCTGTTCGAGCTGTGGCTGCTGCGCCGCATGGCCGCCGAGGAGCGCGGGCCGGTGCCGGTGGACGAGCCGCCCTACCGCTTCAGCGCCGAGGAGGCGGCGCTCGTGGGGCGCTTTCGCTTCTACTTCACCTACCCGGCGCTCGCCGCGCAGGCCGGCTCGGTGCTCGCGGCCATCGGCCTGGGAAGCGCGGTGCTCGCGCTGTGGCTCACCTACCGCCAGGCGTTCGTTCCCGGCGCCCTCCTCGGCGCGAATCTCTTTCTCGTCGGCTGGCTCACGCGGCGCATGGCGCCGCTGTACACGCTGCGCATCGCCGCCTCCCGGGGCAAGCGCGACGCGCTGCGCGCCCTCGAGATCCTCGATCCGCTGTGGGCCAAGATCCACGCCGCCAACAAGGCGCACTAGAATGAAGGCTGTCCTCCCGGAGCCCCCCATGAACGCCCCCATCAAGACCGAAGACGCCTTCCACCAGCTCATCCACCGCAACCACATGTGGGGGCTGTGGGAAATCGCGAGCCAGATGACGCCGCACCCGCGGCCCGAAGCGGTGCCCCACCAGTGGAAATGGTCGCTGCTGCAGGAGGTGGTCAGGCAATCGGCGAGCGCGGTGCCGGTGGGCGACGAGCGCCGGGCGATGCAGCTCTTCAACCCCGGGCTGAACGGGCAGTGGGCCACCACCAATACGCTGATCGCGGCGGTGCAGGTGCTCCTGCCGGGCGAGGTGGCGCGCGCCCACCGCCATACGCCCGCCGCGATCCGCTTCATCATCCAGGGCAACGGCGCCTATACCGCGGTCGAGGGCGAGAAGGTCATCATGCACGAGGGCGACCTCATCCTGACGCCAAGCTGGCAGTGGCACGACCACGGCAACGAGACGGGCGAGACGGTGGTGTGGATGGACGGCCTCGACGTGCCGCTCACCAAGGCGCTCAACTGCATCTTCTTCCAGATGCACGAGGAGCGGCGCGCTTCCGAAGACAAGCCGGTGAACGGCTCGCAGGCGCTCTACGGCCACGGCCACCTCGCGCCGACCTGGGTCAAGGAGCGCCCGCGCTTCTCGCCGCTCATGATCTATTCCTACGAGCGGACCCGCGAGGCGCTGCACGCCCTGCGCGATCGCGAGGGTTCGCCCCACGAGGGCATCGCGCTCGAGTACACCAACCCGCAGACCGGCGGCCCGGTCACGCCCACCATCAGCTGCCGCGTGCAGATGCTGCGCAAAGGCGAGAAGCTCAAGGCCCGCCGCGTCACCGGCAGCTCGGTGTTCCACGTGGTCCAGGGTCAGGGCCGCACCGTGATCGACGGCAAGCCCTTCGACTGGTCTAGGGGCGACATCATCGCGCTGCCCTCCTGGGCCGAGCATGCGCACGCCAACACCGGCAACGAGGAGGCGATCCTTTTCTCGATCAGCGACCGGCCGGTGATCGAGGCGCTCGGCTTCTACCGCGAAGCGCTGTCCTAGCGCCGCTATAGGCGATCAGGCCTGCGCCGAGCGCTTGCGCGGCGGCGAGGCCGGTGATGCGCGCGGTGCGGCGCAGCGCCTCCAGGTCCGGGACGAGCTCCACGGAGGCGTGCGTGCCGGCCCACCACGCCGAGGCGGCCGCCACGGCGAGCAGGGCCGCGACCACGGCGGCGCGCTGCGGCTCGGAGAGCGCGGGCGCGGAAAGCGGCGCGGGCGGGGTGCGCGAGAGCTTTCTCCAGATCCACACGGCAAGCACCGCGCTGCCGAGCAGGGTGCTGGCGTGCTGCGCCAGCGAGTGCAGGTGCGCGAGCGCGTCCCACGCCAGATGCGTGCTGGCTCCGGCCAGGAGGCAGACGAGCACCGCAGACCACCGGACGCGCGGCAGGCCCGGGGCGGCATAGCGCGCCAGCCGGGCGGCGAGGGGCGGCGGCGCGAGCTCGAGCAGCGGCTGCTTGAGCAGGAGGTGGAACGCGAAATAGGCGGCCACACCCGCGGGCAGGCAGAACAGGAACAGGCCCGCGAGCCCATGGGTGTGCTCGCGCTGCAGCAGTGGCGAGAAGAAGTACCACGCGTCGGGCACCACGCTGCCGATGACGAGCGCCGAGGGCACGGCGAGCGGCCCGAGCGGCCGCACGAGCGGCAAAATCGCCGCGGGATGCGCGAAGGGATACGGCACGCGGGCGATGCTAGTGCGGGCGCTTTAAGCCGCGTCGCGAAAGGCTAGGCCGTTCGGGGTAATAACGGCAGGGGTCGTCCAAAAATTGCAGCGGGCGAGTCCCCGCGCGCTCGCAGGCCCGTACCTTGCACGTAGTCCTCCGTCTCGACTTGTTCAATTTACGGAGGACCTCCGAATGCTTCCCCGCAAGTTCAAGCGCAGCCTCATCGCCATGCTGGTCGCGCCGGCGCTCGCCGTCCCGGCCGCGGTGATGGCGCAGCAGCAGCAAAAGCAACAGCAACCGCAACCGCAGACGCAGGCCCAGCCTCAGCAGCAGCAGGCGCAGCCGCAGCAGCGCCAGCAGCAGGCGCAGATGCCGTTCCAGATGCAGCAGAACGACAAGCGCGCGAGCCGCCTCATCGGCATGGACGTGCGCAGCCCGAAGGATGAGAACCTCGGCGAGATCAAGGACCTCGTCATCGACACGCAGAGCGGGCGCGTGGAATACGTGGCGCTCGCGCACGGCGGATTCCTCGGCCTCGGCCAGGACCTCTATGCCTATCCGCTGAACGCGTTCCAGCCGGCGAAGGACCGCGACGACCGCCTGGTGCTGAACGTGACGCGCGAGCAGCTGAAGCAGGCGCAGGGCTTCGACGCCAACGACTGGCCGAAGGTGCGCGAAGACCGCGGCTTCTGGGCGCGCATCACCGACACGTTCGGCGGCAACCGCGATCGCGACCGTACCGCCGCCGGAGCCACCGCGCAGGATCGTCCCGCCGGGACCGCCCCGCGGCAGGACCGCCCGGCCGCCGGCGCGACGGCGCAGCCGCAGCAGCAGCAGCACTCGCAGGTGACCGAGCGCCAGCCGGCTGGCGCCTCGCAACAGGCCCAGCCGGTGGGCCCGCAGGCCCAGGCGCCGCGCGACCAGGCGCAGCGCGACCGCCAGGAGAAGGTCAATTACGTGCGGGCGAGCGACATGAAAGGCCAGCGCGTGCGCGACCAGAAGGGCGGCAACCTCGGCCAGGTCGAGGACCTCATCGTGAACATGAGCCAGGGCGAGGTGCGCTACGCCATCATCGACACCGCCGGCGACGACCGCATGGTGGCCGTGTCGATGCAGGACCTGACGGTGCGCCGCGACAACGGCGACCATGTCGTGCAGTTCACGAAGGACAAGCTCGATCTTTCGAAGTCGTTCAGCCAGCAGCAGTGGCGCGACATGGACCGCGGCCAGCGGGCCGCGGCCGGCGGCACCGCTGCGCCGCGCGACCCGGCGGCGCCGGGCGCCGCGGGACGCGGCAACACCGCGGCTCCGGCTGCGGGAGAGCGGACGGCACGCTAAGGCAACGCCCTCCGCGACCGCGCGCCGTGCCCGGTTCCGCCGGGCACGGCGTTTTTGTTTGCAGCGGCCGCTGCAAGCGTTACGCGCGAACGCCGGAGACGTTACGGCGGCGCCAGAGGAGCGCCGCGAGCGGCGGCGCGATGCCGGCGCCGGGGGCGAGCAGCGCAAGCCCGACGAGCTCGGTGGCCTGGTCGGGATCGAGCCAGTGCGCGGCGCCTACCGCGACGCCCAGCAGGCCGAGCGCCGCGCCGAGGGCCGCGGCGCCGAGCCACATCGGATGCGCGACGCGATGGCGCACGTGCGCCACCACCAGGCGCCACGCCGCCGCGGCGCCGAGCAGCGTGGCGGCGAAACCCACATCGAAGGCCGCCTGCCAGGGCGTGGGCGTCGGCAGCGTCGGGTAGGAAACGAACGCGACGAGCGCAAGGAGCAGCGTCGCCGGCACGAGGAAGATGAACACGAGCGCGCCGAGCAGCATGGCGGCGGCGGAGCAAGCCGCATTCCGGCGGCACGCGCCTTGCGGACAGGGTCTCGCATGAGAGCACCCCCCGGCACCGCGAAATTCGACTCCTCCGCCGGCATGGCCATGGCGGTCGCGCGCTACCTCGAGGGACGCGACTTCTCCGGCCTTGGCCAGCCCGCATTGGTGCAGCGCCTCGCGCGCGTCGCCGACTACGTGCCGCGCCACCTGCGCGAGCGCGTGTTCGCGCACCTCGGCGCGCAGGAAGGCGTGAAGCCACGCAACATCGACAAGCTGCGCACCACGGACATCGCGCGCTGGGTTCGCAGCATGTATCCGCAGCGCTCGTATCCGGCGGCGATGATCGGCTCCTCGAACGGCGCGCTCACGCACATCGCCGCGGCGCTCGGCATCCCCTGGCTGCCGCAGACCTTCCTCACGCTGGTGCGCCAGTCGCACGTGCATCCCGACGACGCGCACCACGCGATGCAGGCCGAGCGCGAGACCGCGGCGCGCTTCGTCGCGGCCAACCCGGACTCGCAGCTGCACCACATGCACGACCCCAGCCAGGACCGGCTGATGCTGCAGCTCATCACCTATTACCGGTCGAAGTTCCGCGTGGTGCCGCCGGCCTACCGCGATTTCCTCGCCGCGACGCTGGCGCCGGGCTCGACGCTCCTCGTGGTGGAGTGCGAGCGGCGCTGGCCCACGAAGCGGCTGGGCGAGCGCTACGTCTACCAGTTCGGTGCCGAGGGCGGGCCCACGCCCCGCGAATACTTCGAGGGCGGGCCGCGCGTCGCGGAATACCTCGAGCGCCATGATTCGCCGGTGCGGCGCTGGGAGCCGCCCGCGCCCGACGGCGAGAGCCCCGAGGCCGAATGGGGCTTCGAGCCGGCGATGCGCGACGACCTGCAGGCGCTCGCACGCGAGCGCAACTACCGCCTGGTGCGGCTCGTCTTCGAGGACCCCGAGGACCCGAGCGCGCTCGTCGCCGACTTCTATCGCGAATGGAACCGCCGCCGCGGGGTGCGCGGCAACCGCCTGGTGATCGAGTCGTTCGTGCTGCTCGAGCCGCACTGGGTGCTGCGCACCGGCTCGGTGCCCTTCTGGATGACCTTCAACATGAAGCCGTCGCTCGAGCGGGTGCAGCGCTACCTCGACGCCGTGGAGCCTTACGACGAGATCTTCCTGATGCTGTTCGCGCACGGGGTGAACTCGGTGGGGCTGCCGCCGATCGAGGACTGGCAGAAGCTCGTCGGGCGTGCGCGGGTGCGCGGCGAGCTCCTCGGCCTCGAGCCGCGCACCTATCCGGCGCACTTCGCGCATTTCGGCCGCTACTCCCAGGTGCTGCGCAGCCGCGTCCCCTCGCGCTATCCGCTGCCGGCGCCGCTGCCGCTGGAGGAGGTGCTCGGCTTCCTCGAGCGCCACGGTCCGCGCCACGGGGTGCGCGTGGAGCGCGCGTAGGGCGATGGAACGGCGCCGCTTCCTCGGCATGCTCGCCGCGGCGCCGCTCGTCAAGGCCTGCGGCGGCGAGCTGCCGCCGGAGGCGCCGCTCGCCCTTGGCACGCTCGAGCCGCGGCGCACGCTGGTGCGTGGCTGGCTCGACATGTATTTCCTCGCCTCGGAGGCCGCGCCGCCCGGCGCCCCCGCGCTGGTGCTGGTGCACGGCTCCGGGCTTTCCGGGCGCTACATGATCCCCACCGCGCGCGAGCTCACCGGTGAATTCCGCGTCTACGTGCCCGACCTTCCCGGCTACGGCTTCTCGGGTGACCCCGGCGCCGCGCTGGGCGTGCCGCAGCTCGCCGACTGGCTCGCGGCCTGGATGGACGCCATCGGCCTCGCGAGCGCCTCGCTGCTCGGCAACTCCTTCGGTTGCCAGGTGATCGCCGACCTCGCGGCGCGCTACCCCGAGCGGGTCGAACGCGCGCTCCTGCAGGGGCCCACCACGCCGCCCGAGGAGCGCTCGGGCTTCTGGCAGTTCGTGCGCTGGCGGCAGAACCAGCGCTGGAATCCCGACTGGCTCGGGCCGGTGACGATGATCGACTACCGGCACGCGGGACTCTGGCGCATGACCCGCAACTTCCACTTCCAGCTCACCGACCGGATCGAGGACAAGATGCCGCTCATCCGCGCGCCGGTGCTGGTCATCCGCGGCGAGCACGACCCCATCACGCACCAGGAGTTCGCGCAGATGCTGGCGAGCCTTGCGCCGCGCGGCGAAGTGGCGGTGATCCCCGATGTCGCGCACACGCTGGTCAGCGTGGCGCCCGTCGAGCTCGCGCAGATCACGCGCGACTACATGGCGAGGACCGTATGAGATTCGTGCTCAAGACGGCGGGAGCGACGCTCCTTGTTCTCCTGGTCGCGCTCGTCGCCGTGGCGGCGTTCTTCGACTGGGACGCGATGCGGCCGCAGATCGAGGAGCGGCTCTCCACCGAGCTCGGGCGCGAGGTGCGCATCGCCGGTCCGCTCGACGTGCGCCTCGGGCTGCGGCCGCAGGTCGTCGCCAACGAGGTCAGCATCGGCAACGCGCCCTGGGGGCGGGCCCCGGCGCTGCTCGAAGCCGAGCGCGCCCACGCCACGCTGCGGCTGCCGCCGCTGCTGCGCGGGCGCCTGGAGGTGGTCGAGGCCGGCCTCGAGGGCGGCACGCTCGCCCTGGAGCAGAACGAGGCCGGAGAGCAGAACTGGGACTTCCTGCCCGAGCGCGGCGACGAGGACGCACCGCCGGGTTTCGAGCGCGTGCTCGCGCGCGACATGGCGGTGAGCTTCGACGACCACGGCCGCGACGACGTGTGGCGCGGCGCGATCGATCGCCTGGCCATCGAGCGCGAGGAGGAAGGCGGCCCCCTTGCCGTGAGCGGGAGCGGCCAGGTGCAGCAGCGCCCGATAGCGGTCGAGCTCGAGCTCGGCGGCGCGGTCGCCGGCGCCACCGGCCGTGCCTCGCCCGAGGATCGCTTTCCGGTGTCCGGGACGCTCCAGCTCGGCAACCAGAGCGTGCGCATCAACGGGCAATCGGGGCCGAAAGGCCAGCTCGCCGGCGGCGGCCTGCAGGTGAGCGCCAAAGGCGCCGATCTGCACGCGGACCTCGCCGCCTTCGGCATCGACATCGGGCCGCTGCCGCCCTACGAAGCGAGCGCCGCGCTCGAGATCCACGAGGATCGTTATCGCGTGCATGAGCTGCGGGCGCGCCTGGGCGACACGCAGCTCGCCGGGCAGGGCCAGGTGGCGCTCGAGCCGCCCAGCGTGCGCGCCGAGCTCGAGGTCGCCCGGCTGCATCTGCCGGACTTCGAAGGCCTGGCGGGCGACGGTACGCGGGGCGAGGGCGATTTCCTGGAGCGGCCCCTGCCGCTCGACGTGCTGCGGCGCGGAGAAGCGCTCGTCAACGTGAGCATCGAGCAGATTACCGGCACGACCGCCGGCACGGCGCTGCAGGGCGCGCGCGCCACGCTCGAGCTCCAGAACGGCATCCTGCGCCTCGCACCCGTTCGAATCTTTGCCGACAAGGTTGAAGTGGAAGGCCACGCGATGCTCGACGCGCGCGCCGAGCAGCCGCGAATCCAGGCCGACCTCTCGGTCGGCCGCCAGCAGCTCAGCATCGCCGGGCAGCTCGGGCCGCAGGCCGTTCCGGCGCAGGGCCAGTACCGGATCGAAGCGAAAGGCAGCGAGCTGCAAGCCGACCTCGCGGCACTCGGCCTCGAGGCGCCGCCGCTGCCGCCGTACCAGGCGAGCGCGACGCTGGCGCTGGACGAGAAGGAGCTCCACGTGCGCGAGCTTCAGGCGAGCGTGGGCGAGTCGCGGCTGGCGGGACAGATGGCCATGGCGCTCGAGCCGCTGCGCCTGCGCGGCGCGGTGAATGTGGCGCGGCTGCACCTGCCCGACTTCGAGGGCTTGGGCGGTGAGGCGGCGGCGCCGGCGCAAGCGGGCGTGCCGGGCTTCCTCGAGCAGCCGCTGCCGCTGGAGGCGCTGCGCCGCGGCGAGGCGCGCTTCGAGGTGCGCATCGCCCAGATCACCGGCGGGCCGGTGGGCGAGCAGCTGCAAAGCGCGCAGGCCATGCTCGAGCTGCAGGACGGCGTGCTGCGCCTGGCGCCGGTGCAGGTGGCGGCGCGCCAGGCGAAGGTGCAGGGCCAGGCGATGCTCGATGCGCGGGACGAGGCGCCGCGGCTGCAGGCCGAGCTCACGCTGGGGCGCCAGCAGTTTCGCCTGGCGGGCGAGATGGGGCCGCAGGCCATTCCGGCGCGCGGCGCTTATCGCGTCGAGGCCTCGGGGCGCGAGTTGCAGGCCGATCTCGCGGCGCTGGGGCTGGAGGCGCCCGAGGTGCCGCCTTACGAGGCGCGCGCCACGGTGGGGCTGGCCGAGGGCGCGATCCGCTTGAGCGACCTGCAGGCGCGGCTGGGCGAGACGCAGCTCGCCGGGCGGGTGCTCGTCGGGCTCCAGCCGCGGGCGCTGGAAGCGGATCTGCACCTGCCGCGGCTGCACGTGCCGGATCTGGCCGGGCTGGGCACCGGCGAGGCCGCCGAGGATGCCAATGCGCTGCAGGCCTCGTTGCCGGTGGAGCTTCTGCGCGAGGCGCGCGCGGTGCTGCAGGTTCGCATCGACGAGATCACGGGGGCGGGGGCGTTTGCCGAGCGCGTGGAGCAGGCGCGCGTGGAGGCGAAGCTCGAGGGCGGGGTGCTGCGCGTCTCGCCGCTCGAGGCGCAGCTCGACGGCCGAGCGTTGCAGGCCTTCGCCACCGTCGACGCCACCCTCCAGCGCCCGACGATCGAGATGGCGGTGCAGCTCGGCAAGCATAGCCTGCAGCTGAACGGCGAGACGGGCGTGCACGGCGCTCTCGCGGGCGGCACGTACGCGCTCGCGCTGAAGGGCGCGGGGCCGCTGCCGCCGTACCAGGCGAGCGCGACGCTGGCGCTGGACGAGAAGGAGCTCCACGTGCGCGAGCTTCAGGCGAGCGTGGGCGAGTCGCGGCTGGCGGGACAGATGGCCATGGCGCTCGAGCCGCTG
>DATLGR010000055.1:0-7023 GCA_035540415.1 Burkholderiales bacterium
ACGATCGGCCGCGCTCGGCGTCGGTGACCACGCTGGAGCCCTCGACGTTCGCCGTGCTCTCGCGCGAGGTGTTCACCGGCTTCCTGCGCGAGAATCCCGACGTGGCGCTCCGGCTCATTCGCGACCTCATCCGCATGGGGCGAGGCATGAACACGCGCGCCCGCGAGTCTTTCCGCCAGCGCATCGAGGCGCTGGAGAGAAGCAAGATCGAGGAGCTATCCTCGGTGCGGCGCTGGCATGCGGCGAAGTGGGGCGTGCTCTTTGGCCTGCTGGTGCTCGCGGCGATGCAGATCGTGGTTTTCGCCAGCCGCTAGAGCAGGCGGCCCAGCGCCCAGACGCCGAGCGAGAGGACCACGGTGGTCGCGAACGGGACGTAATACACGCGCCCGCGCAGCGGGATCCGCAGATCGCCCGGCAGGCGGCCGAGGCCGTAGCGGCCGAGCCACGGGGTGGCCACCGCTAGAATGGTCAGCACCACAAATAACGTCGCGAGCCACTTCACCATGATCGAACTGTATACCTGGAGCACGCCCAACGGCCGCAAGGTGTCCATCATGCTCGAGGAGTGCGGGCTGCCCTATCGCGTGCACAAGATCAACATCGGTACCAACACCGAGCAATTCACGCCCGAGTTCCTGAGGATCAGCCCGAACGGCAAGATTCCCGCCATCGTCGATCCGCAGGGGCCCGACGGCAAGCCCTACGCCATGATGGAGTCCGGGGCCATCCTGCTCTATCTCGCCGGCAAGACGGGCCGCTTCCTCCCCGCCTCGGTTCGCGGCAAGTACGACGTCCTGCAATGGCTCATGTTCCAGATGGGGCACATCGGCCCCATGTTCGGGCAGGCGCACCACTTCATGCGCGCGAAGAAGGACGAGGTTCCCTACGGCAGCGAGCGCTACGGCAACGAGGCGAAGCGCCTGTACGGCGTGATGGACCGGCGCCTGGGCGAGCAGCCGTACCTCGGCGGCCCGGAGTACAGCGTCGCCGACATCGCCACTTATCCCTGGGTCGCGCGCCACGAGTGGCATCGGGTCGACCTCGCCGCGTTCCCGGCGGTGAAGCGCTGGTACGAAACGATAAGCGCCCGGCCCGCCGTGGCGCGCGGCATGGCCGTTCCGCAGACTTAGGCGTAGGATGGGCGCCGTCCTCACCTCCGGGGGGCGGCATGCTGGGCGAGCTGAAGGCGGTTTCGCTGTTCCAGGCAGTGGCCGAGGAGCCCCTGCGGGCGCTCGCCGAGCGGGCACGGCGGCGGCAGCTGGCCGGCGGCGAGCTCGTCTTCAAGGAAGGCGCGTCGGCCGAATCGCTGTACGTGGTAATCCAGGGCAAGGTGAAGATCTTCCTCACCGAGCCCTCGGGCACCGAGGTGGTGCTCGACACCAAGGGCCCCGGCCAGTACTTCGGCGAGATGATGCTCGATCACCGGCCGCGCTCGGCCTCGGTGATGACGCTGGAGCCTTCGCACTTCATCGTCATCTCGCACGACGACTTCCGCCGCTTCCTGCGCGCGCATCCCGAAGCGGCCGAGCAGGTGATCCTCAACCTCATCCGCATCGCGCGCGGGATGAACGAGCGCACGCGCGAGGGCGTCACCGTGGGGCAGCGCCTGCGCCATTACATCGAATGGCTGGAGGCGATGAAGGCGCCCGACCTGCCCATGGTGCGCCGCTGGATGCTCGCCAAGCGCTGGGTGCTGATCGGCCTGCTCACCCTGGCGGTGGCGCAGTACTACTTCATGGACGTATTCCTGGAGATCTCGAAGCTCGGCGGCATCACCGTCTTCGGCGGCCGCGGTTAACCGCCTAGCGCTTCGCGTACTTGCTCAGGAAGGCGTTGATTTCCTCGAGGCGCAGCTGCGGCTCGCCGCGCACGGGCTTGGAGCCCACCACGCGGTTCATCCACTGCATGTTCTCCTGCATGCGGGCCACCACGCGCGGCCACTGCGCCGCGGTGTAGCGCTGCGGGTCGGGCAGCACGTGGCACTGGTTGCAGGCGAGCCGGAACGCCTCGCCGCTGGGCTGGAAGGCCTCTGGATAGCGCTTCGGGTCGAGCGGCGCCTGCGAGTGTTTCTGCAGGTAGGCCACGAGCGTGCGCATGTCTTCCGCGCTCGGTGCGCGTACGCCGGCCATCATCTCGGACATGAGCGCGCCCAGGTTGCCGCGGCCCTCCATGCGCAGCACCATGCGCTCGACGATGCCCGGCCACTTCGCCGCGTGGTGCATCGCCGGGTTCGGCAGGTTGTGGCATTGCACGCAGTAGCGCAACGTGAGCCGGGCGCCGGCGGCGTGCGGCTCGGGAAGCTGTGCCGCAGCGAAGGTGGGCGGCAGGATGCGCTCGAGCATGAGGCCGTGCGGGCTCGCCTCCCAGCGCTTGCGCGCCTCGCTCGCCTCGTCGGCGGCGGCCGCAGTCCCGAAGACCAGGGCCAGGAAAACGAGGCAGCAGCGCATCGGCGCGAGTGTACTCAAAGGCTCGCCACCCGGTTGCCGCGGGCAAATCCGGCCAGCGGCCCGCGCAGGCCGCGGCCGACCGCCAGCACCTTGAACAGCTCGCCCATCTCCGCCGGGGAGAGCAATTTCTGCGCCTCGGCGGCGATGGGCGCGTAATGGAGCGCGTTCTCGGCGTTCGCTTCGCCCAGGACCTCGGTGATGCCGCAGTTCACCAGGAACTGGGCGAGGGTGGTGTAGCCCAGCACTTCGAGTCCCGCCTCGGCGGCGCTTTCCGCGAGCGCGGTGAAGTCCACATGGGCGGTGATGTCCTCATCCCCCGGGTGCGCGAACGGGTCCGCATGCGCGCGATGGCGGTAATGGCACATGAGCGTGCCGGCGCTGCGCTGGGGGTGGTAGTACTCGTGCCGCGGAAATCCGTAGTCGATGAGCAGCGCGACCCCGGTGCCGAGGCGCTCGCCGAGGGTGCGGATCCAGGCGCGCGCCGCCAGGCCAAGCTCGCTCTGGTAGGGCGCCGACACCGGCAGGCGCCGCGCTTCTTCGAGCACCGCGCCGGCGGCGGGCCGCTCGCGCCACTGCAGCCGCCCGTCTTCCCACGCGACCCCGCGCTCGAAAATGCCCTCGGGGCGCCAGGCGAGCGCGTGCACCGGCATGGCGTCGAGCACTTCATTGGCGATGACCACGCCGTCGATGCGCGCGGGCAGCCGGTCGAGCCATTGCACGCGAGCGCCGCTCGCCGCGAGCCGCGCCTGCTGGCGCTGGCGCAGCGCCGGGCTCGTCTCCAGAATGCGGTAGTCGAAGGCGCCGTGCGCGAGCAGCGTTTCGGCCAGCGCGCCGCTGCCCGCGCCGAACTCGAGCACGGGCCCCGCGATGTCGCGCAGCTGGCGCGCCAGGGTGCGCCCGAACAAGGTTCCGAGCTCGGGCGCCGTGACGAAGTCGCCGCCGGCGCCGAATTTCTGCGCACCGCCCGCGTAGTAGCCCTCTCGCGGGTCGTACAGCACGATCTCCAGGTAGCGCGCGAAGGAGATCCAGCCGCCCCTGCGGTCGATCTCGTTTCTCAAGCGGGCGAGCACGCGGCGAATTTACCCTAGAATTCAACGGCATCATGAATGAATCGCTCTCAGGCAAGGTGGCGCTCGTCACCGGCGGCGCGCGCCGGCTGGGCGCTGCCATCGTGCGGCGGCTGCACGCCGCCGGCGCGTGCGTGCTCGTGCACTATCGCGACTCGGACGCCGAAGCAACGCAGCTTGTCGCTGAGCTGAACGCGCTGCGCCCCAAGAGCGCCGCCAAGGTGAAGGCAGAGCTGCTCGCCCCCGTGGCGCCGCGCGCCCTGGTGCTCGCGGCACGCGATGCCTTCGGACGCCTGGATATCCTCGTCAACAATGCCTCGAGCTTTTTTCCGGTGCCCCTCGGCGCGGTCGAGGCTTCGCACTGGGAGGAGCTGGTGGGGTCCAACCTGCGGGCACCGCTGTTCATCTGCCAGGAAGCGGCGCCCGAGCTCACGCGGGTGGAAGGCGCCATCGTGAACATCGTCGACATCCACGCCGAGCGGCCACTGAAGGGCTACGCCGTGTACAGCACGGCCAAAGGCGGGCTCGCCGCCCTCACGCGCTCGCTGGCGCTCGAGCTCGCGCCGCGCGTGCGCGTGAACGGCGTGGCGCCCGGCGCGGTCGCCTGGCCCGCGGACGATCAGATCAGCGCCGCCGAGCGCGAGCGCATCCTCGCCACCACGCCGCTCGGCCGCACCGGCTCGCCGGAGGACGTCGCCCAGGCGGTACACTTTCTCGCCTGCGCGCCGTTCGTCACCGGGCAGATCCTCGCAGTCGACGGCGGCCGTTCCCTCTTCCTCTAGGACACGCGATGGCCTGGTTGTGGCTCACCCTGGCGGGACTTCTCGAGGTGATCTGGGCGGTCGGACTGAAGTACACCGACGGCTTCACCCGCCTGTGGCCGACCCTGTTCACCGCCGGGGCGATGCTCGCCAGCCTGTACTTTCTCGCGCTGGCGATCCGGACCATCCCCATCGGCACGGGCTATGCGGTGTGGACCGGCATCGGCGCGGTCGGCGTCGCGATCCTCGGTATCATCCTCTTTGACGAGCCGCGGGACCTCGCGCGCCTGGGCTCGATTTTCCTCATCGTTGCCGGCATCGCCGGCCTGAAACTCCTCTCGCCATGAGCCTGCATCCGCTCCGCCTGCACGATCCCCGCAAGCAGGCCTACGAGGAGGCGAAGCTCGCCAAGCGGCTGCGCCGCCAGGTGGGCGAGGCGATCGCCGATTTCGCCATGATCGCGGAGGGCGACCGCGTCATGGTGTGCCTGTCCGGCGGCAAGGACTCGCACGGGCTGCTCGACGTGCTGCTCGCGCTGCAGGAAAAGGCGCCGGTGCGCTTCGAGCTCGTCGCGGTGAACCTGGACCAGAAGCAGCCGGGCTTCCCTGCCGAGGTGCTGCCCGAGTACCTGCGCGGCCGCGGGGTGCCGTACCGCATCGTGGAGCAGGACACCTACTCGGTGGTGAAGCGCGTCATCCCGGAGGGCAAGACCCTGTGCTCGCTGTGCTCGCGCCTGCGCCGCGGAATCCTCTACCGGGTGGCCGGCGAGCTCGGCGCCACCAAGATCGCGCTCGGCCATCACCGCGACGACGTCCTCGCCACGTTCTTCCTCAATTTCTTCCACGGCGGGCAGCTGAAGGCGATGCCGGCGAAGCTGCGCTCCGACGACGGGCGCCACGTCGTCATCCGCCCGCTCGTGTACGCGGCGGAGGCCGACCTCGCCGCCTACGCCGAGGCCCGGCGCTTCCCGATCATTCCCTGCACGCTGTGCGGCTCGCAGGAGGACCTCGAGCGCAAGCGCATCGGCGAGATGCTGCGCGACTGGGAGCGGCGCCACCCCGGGCGCATCGAGTCCATGCTGCGCGCGCTCACCGACGTGCGGCCGTCCCATCTTCTCGACCGAAAGCTCTTCGACTTTACGGGGCTCGCGCCATGAAACCGACCGTCCTCGCGCTGCGCGCAAGCAAGGGCGCGCGCCTCGCCATGCTCACCGCCTATGACTTTCCGACGGCGCGCTTGGTCGCCGAGGCGGGGATCGACCTCATTCTCGTCGGCGACTCGCTCGGCATGGTGGTGCTGGGCTATGACTCGACGCTGCCGGTGACGGTGGCCGACGTCGCGCATCACACGCGGGCGGTGCGCCGCGGCGCGCCGCAGGCCTTCGTCATCGCCGACATGCCGTTCCTGTCGTACGCCACCCCCGAGCAGGCGCTCGACACCGCGGCGCGCTTCATGAAGGACGCGGGCGCCGACTCGGTGAAGCTCGAAGGCGGCGAGGAGGTCGCGCCGGTCGTCGAGGCGCTCGTCCGGGCGGGCGTCCCGGTGCTGGGGCATGTGGGCCTGACCCCGCAGACGGCGTCCGCCCTCGGCGGCTACAAGCTGCAGGGCAAGGACGAAGCCGCCGCCAAGCGCATCCTGGAAGGGGCGCAGGCCCTGGAGCGTGCCGGCTGCTGGGGCGTAGTGCTCGAGCTCGTGCCGGCGCCGCTCGCGAAGCTCGTGACCGAGCGCATCGGTATCCCGACCATCGGCATCGGCGCCGGCGCCGACTGCGACGGTCAGGTGCTGGTGTTCCACGACATGGTGGGGATGTTCTCCGGCTTCACGCCCACCTTCGTGAAGCGCTACGCCGAGGCCGGGAAGCTCATTCAGGAAGCGGTCGGGCGCTACGCCGCCGAGGTGCGCGAAGGCAGTTTCCCCGGCGAAGGCAAGAGCTTCGGAATGAAAGACGAGGTGCTGAAGCGCCTCTATGGCACGTAGGAGGGCCGGCATGCGCGTGCTCCTCGCCTTGTTTGCCTTCTTCGGCGCTGCCGCGACGGCGCAGCCGGCGGGCCTCGCGCCCGATCCGCGCCTCGTGAGCGAAGCGGTGGTGCAGGTCTACGGCGCCCGCGCCATGGGGGCCAAGGGCTTGTTCGGCGTGCATACGTGGGTCGCGGTCAAGCCGACCGACGCCGAACGATGGACGGTGTATGAAGTCATCGGCTGGCGCCTGCGCTGGGCCGATTCGGTCGTGGTGGTGCGCGAGCGTGCGCCCGATGGCCGCTGGTTCGGCGCGGAGCCCGAGCTCTACGCCGACAAGCGCGGCGCCGGCGTCGATGCACTGATCGCGCGCATCCACCAGGCCGTGCGCGACTATCCGTATGCCGCCGAATACAAGGTGTGGCCCGGCCCGAACTCCAACACCTTCACGGCCTGGATCGCGCGCGCGGTGCCGGAGCTGGAGCTCGATCTGCCGGCGACGGCGATCGGCAAGGATTATCTGGGGGCGGCCCTCTTCGGCACCGCGCCCAGCGGAAGCGGCTTCCAGGTCTCGCTCGCCGGCCTGCTCGGATTCGCCGCGAGCGGCGTCGACGGGGTGGAGCTGAACGTGCTCGGCCTCAACTTCGGCGTGAGCCGCAACGGCCTCAAGCTGCCGTTCGTCGGCCGCATCGGGGGATTCGCGCCGCTCCCGCCCGCGCCCGCGGCGACGCCTAGCTCGTCTTGACGTAGCTCGCTTCGAGGCAGACGTTCACCAGCGCCTGCCGCTTTTCC
>DATLGR010000056.1:0-5231 GCA_035540415.1 Burkholderiales bacterium
ACCTTGCCCTCGTCGGCGGCGAGCCGGCCGATCATCTCGCCGAGCTAGGCGTTCTTGCCGCCGACGAGGGCAAGGTCGCCGCGGCCGAGCGCGGCGAGGTCGCGCACGAGCGCGGCGTCGTGGAGGTCTCTTTTCATGACCCGTCCACCGTAGCGCCCGGGAGGCGCGGCACTTTGATCGAGGTCAAGCGCGGACCGCGCGCGATAGTTTCGCGCGCCGTGCGCAGGTATCGTGGTGCGCAACCATGCAAGTGCGAGTGCGCGACGCGAAGGCGAGCTGTCCCTGCGGATCTTCCGAGTTCGTCGCGCCGCACGCCGCTCCGTACGCCAGCGACGATGTGTTCGCCTGCGCGGAGTGCGGCCGCCGGCGCCCCTACGGGGAGCTGCTCGAGCAGATCGGCGACGAGGCGATACGCCGCGCGCGCGGGGCGCTGGATGCGATGAAGCGCAGGCCCAGCCAGAAGCAGAAACGGCTCTAGTGGGCGCGCGGGAAGATGCGGTAGCGGCCGGGCGGCGCCTGCACCAGGCAGATGGGCCCGTCGGTGCGGAACTGCAGCGGCTTTACCTTTTGCGCTCGTCGCCCATCCACACGAGCACCTGCGACACATAGGCGCCATCCTTGCCGGCGGCGAACACGAGCTTGAGATCCGACTTCGGCTCGAGCCGGGCGAGGGCCTCGCGCTCCTGCACGCCGTAGCCCCCGCAGGTCCAGCGCACCGCGCCGAACTCCTTCATGGGAAAGGCGGGCGCCTGGGCGGCGGCCGAGAAGGACAGAAGGGTCGCAGCGATTCCGGGGATCAGCATTTTTCGCATGGCGGACTTCTGGGGATTAGGCCCCGGATTGCATCCCGGCCGTTTGCGCTAGATCAAAAGCGGCCGCCGCCGGGCCGGTAGGGTGCGCGCATGAGTACCGCCCGACTCCTCGCGTTCGTGCTCGCCGGTGGCGAGGGCCGGCGCCTTCGCCCCCTCACCGAGGACCGCGCCAAGCCCGCGGTGGATCTCGGGCAGGGTTACCGCATCGTCGATTGCGTGCTCGCCAACCTCGTCAACTCGGGCGTGCGGTGGATCTATGTGCTCGTGCAATACAAGCCCGGGCCGCTCCTCGAGCACCTGGCGCGCACGTGGCGGCCGGAGCTGGCGCGCCGCGGCTGCCGGCTCGTCGCGCTGACGGCGCCGCCGGACACGCCGGGTTTCCGCGGCACGGCGGACGCGGTGCGTCGCAACCTGCATCTCCTCGCCGAGCACGAGCCCGACGCCGTCGCGGTGTTCGCCGCGGACCATGTCTACCGCATGGACCTGCGGCCGATGACAAATTTCCACCGGGCGCACGATGCCGACGTGACGGTTGCGGCCCGCCCGGTGGCGATCGACGAGGCGCGCGCCTTCGGCGTGATCCGCGCGGATGCCGCCGGCCGCATTACGGAGTTCCAGGAGAAGCCCGCGCGGCCGGCGCCCATGCGTCACCGGCCGCAGCACGCGTTCGCCTCGATGGGCAATTACCTTTTCGAGCCGGTCGCGCTGGTCGACCTGCTGGAGGATGCCGCCGCGCGCGGCGGCTTCGACTTCGGCCACGACGTCCTGCCGCACGCCGTCGAGAGCGGCGCCCGCGTGTTCGCCTACGACTTCACCAGCCAGCGCATTCCGGGGCTCAAGCCCTACGAGGAGCCGGCGTACTGGCGCGACGTGGGCACGGTGCAGGCGCTTGCCGCGGCGCGCCGCGACCTGGAGGGGCCGCGGCCGCGGTTCGACCCCGACAATCCCGCTTGGCCGCTGCGGCCGCGGGAAACTTCCCGCGCCGCCCTTGTCGAACCGGGCTGACCCTCCGAGGAGACGGACATGGCGCTCACCGGGCCGCAGCTCCAGGCGCTGCGCGAGGATATCGAGCGGCGCCTGCAGGCGCTGCAGGCCGAGATTCGCGAGGACGTCGAGCGAACCCGCAGCCGCGAGGAAGACCGCGACGTGATGAGCGGCGCGTCCCCCGATGCCGGCGACGAGTCGGTGGCGAGCCTGCTCGCCGACCTCGGCCATGCCGAGCTCGGCCGCGACGTGGGCGAGCTGCGCGCCCTGCAGGCCGCGCTCGCGCGCATGGACGCGGGCCGCTACGGGACCTGCGCCGAATGCGGCGCCGACATCGGCCTCGAGCGGCTGCGCGCGAACCCCGCCGCCGAGCGCTGCATCGACTGCCAGCGCCGCCACGAAGCCACCCACGCCGGTCAGCCGCGCGCTTCGCTCTAGCGATTGACTATCTCGCGGCGCGCCTCGCGCGCTCGAGCTGACGCGCCCAGAGGCGCTCGGGGTCGTCGAAGACGAGCGGGGCGTCGGCTTCCCGGACGGTCCAGTAGCCGGCGTCGATTTCGCGCGCCAGCTCGCCGGGCTTCCACCCCACGAAGCCGAAGAAGAAGCGCACATGGTTCGGCCGGCGCTGCAGGAGCTCGCGGATGCCCGCGGCGTCGGCCACCAGCGAGAGGCCGTCGCAGAACCGCACGCCCAGCCCCTCGGTGTCGCCCGGCACGAGGGCGAAGACGACATCGGCCAGCATCGGGCCGCCGAAATAGACCGGCTCGAGCGTCCTGCCGTCGAGCCGCTGGCCGGTGGGCCGGTTGAGGATGAAGCCGAGGTGCTCGTCGCCGCTCGGCACGGCGAGGATGACGGTCTCGCGGTACAGGCCTTCCATCGCGGGCGCCGCCACGAGCGTCAGCGGCCGCTCGAGCGCGCGCGGCTGCGCCGAGGCCGACAGCGAGGCGAACAGGAGCGCGGCCGCCGTCAATATCCATGCAAGCCGCTTGCAAGTCATCCGCTGCCCCAGGCAATCCACCGCCTGAGCTCTTCGCGAGTCTCACGCCGGTGGTGGCGATACGGTCGCCACCAGAACAGGATGCGTTTCATGGTCATGGTGATCTCCGAGGTGCTCCTATGGCATGCGAAGGGCGATGAAGGCGCGCGAGCCGCCGCGCGCGACGTGAAGCGCCAGCGCCTCGCCGGCGGGCACCTTCTCGACGGCGGCACGGAAGGCCTCGGTGCTGCGCGTGTCGTGCCCGTTCACGGCGACGATGACGTCGCCCGCGACGAGCCCGGCGCGGCGCGCCGCGCCTTCGGCGCGCTGGACGAGGAGGCCGCCCTCCAGGCCGAGGCGGCGGCGCTGCGGCTCGCTGAGCGGCGCGAGGATGAAGCCGAGCCGGTCGGTGCCTCCCTTGTCGGCAAGGCGCGGCGGCGTGTGCTCATAGGCGCTCACCTGCACGGTGGCGCGCACCGGCGTGCCGTAGCGCAGCGCCTCGACCGGCACCGCGCTGCCGGGCGCGGTGGCGGCGGCGAGCTTGAGCAGCTCTGCGTGGGTGGCGACCGGCTTGCCGCCGAAGCGCACCACGACGTCGCCGGCGCGCAGGCCCGCGCGCGCCGCCGGCGCATCCTTCTCCACTTCCGTGATCAGCGCGCCGGCCGGCGCCGCCAGGCGCAGCGCGCGCGCGAGCTCGGGCGTGAGCTCCTGCAGCCGCACGCCCAGGCGCCCGCGCCGCACCGCGCCGTGCAGGCGCAGCTCGTCGGCGATCGCCATCGCGGCATCGATCGGGATGGCGAAGGACACGCCGATCGAGGCGCCGGTATTGCTGAAGATGAGGGAATTGACGCCGACCACCTCGCCCGCGAGGTTGAAGAGCGGCCCGCCGGAGTGCCCCGGGTTCATGGCGACGTCGGTCTGGATGAGCCCGAGGTGGCGCGAGGCCGGGACATTGCGCGCCGGCGCGCTCACGATGCCGGCGGCCACGCTGCGCTCGAAGCCGAAGGGCGAGCCGATGGTGAGCACCCATTCCCCGGCCTGCAGCTTCTTCGGGTCGCCGATGCGCACCGTGGGCAGGCCGCGCGCGTCGATGCGCACCAGCGCGAGGTCGCTTTCCGGGTCGATGCCCGCCACGCGGCCGAGGAACTCGCGCCCGTCGGCGAGGCGCACGACGACCTCGTCGTTGTAGGCCTCCTCCACCACGTGGAAGGCCGTGAGGATGTAGCCGTCGGCGCGGATCAGGAATCCCGAGCCGAGCGCCGCGCGCTCCGAATCGGGCACCAGCTGCCACGACAGCCGATCGAGGAACTCGGCGAGCGCGTCGTCCTGCGGAATGTCCGGGAGCACGAAGGGCGGCGCGTAGGAGGCGGCGATGTTCACCACCGCCGGTCCGTGCTCGCGCGCAAGACGCACGAAGTCGGGCGGCGGCGCCGCGGCCGGCGCGAGCGGCAGCCACACCACGAGGAGGAGGAGCGCGAGGAACAGGCGCGGGCGTCGAGCCATCCTGCGCACCCTACGGCGGCCGCGCGCCGGGGGATTGACGAGGATCAAAGCCGCCCTTCGCCGCGCGGCGCATCGTGCGCCATGGACGCGGCCGAACGGCGCTGGCTGGAGGACTGTCCTGACGCGGTGACGCTCACCGACCGGGAGGGGCGCATCACGTACGTGAACGCCGCCTGCGAGCGGCTCACCGGCTATGCGCGCGAGGAGCTGGTCGGCGCGACGCCGGCGGTTCTCAAGTCGGGCAGCCACGAGGCGGACTTCTATCGCGCGCTGTGGCGCGAGCTGCTCGCCGGCCGCGAGTTCCGCGCCGTGTTCGTCAACCGCCGCAAGAGCGGCGAGCTCTATTACGAGGACAAGATCCTGCGCGCCGCGGACGGCGGCTTCGTGTCGTTCGGTCGCGACGTCACCGAGCGCGCCCAGGAGCTCGAGAAGCTCGCGCACGCGGCCACGCACGACAGCCTCACCGGGCTGCCCAACCGCGCGCTGTTTCTCGACCGGCTCGACCAGGCGCTGCGCCATGCCGTGCGCCGCGACGAGCCGCTCACGCTGGCGCTGCTCGACCTGGACGACTTTCGCGCCACCAACAACCGCCATGGCCACCTCGCCGGCGATGCCGTGCTGCAGGCCGTGGCCGAGCGCACCGCGGGCTGCCTGCGCGAGGCCGACACGGTGGCGCGCATCGGCGGCGACGAGTTCGCGATCCTCCTGCCCGGCACCGGGGCGGCCGCCGCGGCGGGCGTGCTGGCGAAGGTCGTCGCCGCGAACGCCGCGCCGGTGGCCTTCGACGGGGTCGCGATTCCGATGAGCGTGAGCGTCGGCGCCTGCGGCTACCCCGAGGCGGGCGACCACGCGCGCGCGCTGCGCGCCGGCGCCGACCGGCGCATGTACGAGGCGAAGCGCGCCGGCGGCAACCGCTACGTGCTGTGAGAAGCCTCGAGGCGGCGCTGGCAGGCCAG
>DATLGR010000057.1:0-4626 GCA_035540415.1 Burkholderiales bacterium
CGCGCGCGAGGATGGCCTCGGCCACCTCGGGAGCGTTGATGCGGTTGGAGGCCACCACCGGGATGCCCACGGCCTCCTTGATGCGGCGCGCCGCCCAGGCGAAGCCGCCGCGCGGCACGGCCTGCGCGATGGTCGGCACGCGCGCCTCGTGCCAGCCGATCCCGGTGTTGAGGAGGTCCGTGCCGGCCGCTTCCAGCGCGCGCGCCAGCGCCACCGTCTCCTCCGGCGGCAGGCCGCCCTCGACCAGCTCGAGCGCCGAAATGCGGAACATGAGAAGGAATCCGGGTCCGGCCGCGGCGCGGCACGCGCGCACGAGCTCGAGCGGGAAGCGCATGCGGTTCTCGAGCGGCCCGCCCCAGCGGTCGGTGCGGCGGTTGGTGCGCGGCGCGAGGAACTGCGTGATGAGATAGCCCTCGGAGCCCATCAGCTCCACGCCGTCGTAGCCCGCCTCGCGCGCCAGGCGCGCGGCGCGCGCGAAGTCCTGGATGGTCTCCTCGATCTCCTCGGGCGTCAGCTCGCGCGGCGACTGCGCGTTGATCGGCGACTTGAGCGCCGAGGGCGCCACGATGCGCTCGTGAAAGCCGTAGCGGCCCGAATGCAGGAGCTGCAGCAGGAGGCGGCCGCCCGCGTCGTGGACCGCCTTGGCGATGACGGCGTGGCGGTCGCGGTCCTCCTCCGTCGAGAACTGCGCGCGGTGCGCGCTCAGGTTGCCGGCGTCGTTGGGCGAGAAGCCGCCGGTGACGATGAGCGCGGCGCCGCCGCGCGCACGCTCGGCATAGAACGCGGCGAGGCGCTCGGGGCCGTCGGAACGCGACTCGAGCTGGGTGTGCATCGAGCCCATGACGATGCGGTTGGGCAGCCGGATCGCGCCGAGCGCGAGCGGCTGGAACAGGTGCGGGTAGGCGCTCATCGCGCTGAATTCTAATTTCTCAGCACGAGCACCGTGCCCGCGATCACCAGCGCGGCGCCGCCCAGCATCGCCGCCGTCGTCGCCTCGCCGAGGAACAGCGCGCCCCACAGCATGCCGAAGAGCGGCACGAGGTAGGTGACCGTGAGCGCGCCCGAGGCGCCGATGTCGGCGATGAGCCGGAAATAGAGCACGTAGGCCACGGCGCCGCACAGCAGCCCGAGCGCGAGCACCGCGGCGACGACGAGTCCCGAGGGCGCCGCCGGCGGCGGCGCCAGCGCGGCGAAGGGCAGCAGCAGCAGCCCGGAGGTGACCTGCGTGCCGAGCGCCATGCCTTTGCCCGGCGCGCCGCGTGCCCAGCGGCGCAGGTACACCGCGGCGAGCCCGTAGAACCCGGAGGCGGCGAGCGCCGCGGCCACGGCGACGAGCGGCACGCTTTCGCCCTTGGGCTGCGCGATCAGCGCCACGCCCGCCAGCCCCAGCACGATGCCCGCCCCGCGCCCGGCGCTCAGCCGCTCGCCGAGCAGAAGCGCCGCGAAAATCGCACCCCACATGGTCGAGGTCGCGTTCAGCACCGCCATCTGCCCCGCGGTGAGCGCCAGCGCGGCGTAGCCGTAGAGCAGGAACGGAATCCCGGAATTCATGAGGCCGACGAGCGTGTAATGCGACCCGAAGCGGCGCCATTGCGGCCGAAACCCCGTGAGCCGCAGCCACAGCGCAAGGCCCGCGGCCGCGACCAGCAGGCGCGCATCGGCGGTCACCACCGGCCCGAGCACCGGCGCCGCGACGCGCAGAAACAGGAACGCGCCGCCCCAGATCGCGCCGAGCGCGACCAGCCGCAGCACCGAATTCGGGGTCAGGGTCGTAATTTCGGGAAGGTTCGCCGCGCCGGTCGGGAGGACTGAATTACGACCCTGACCCCGATTTCTCCGATTTCTTTTCGAGCGCGAGCAGCTTTTTCTTGCGCGCGAGGCCCCAGGCGTAGCCGCCGAGGCCGCCGTCGGTGCGCACCGCGCGGTGGCAGGGGACGGCGAGGGCGACCGGATTGGCGCCGCAGGCGCTGCCCACCGCGCGCACCGCGGCCGGCGCGCCGACGGCCTGCGCGAGCTCGCGATAGGTGCGCGTCTCGCCGCGCGGGATGCGGCGCAGCGCGTCCCACACGCGGCGCTGAAACACGGTCCCGCGGAGATCGAGCGGCAGGCGCGCCAGCGCCTCGTTGCCGGCGAGAAAGCCGAGCACCGCCTTGCGCAGCGGGTCGTTGCGCACTTCGACGAGCTGCGCCGCGCTGAACTCCTCGGCGAGCAGCCGCGCGAGCCATGCGGGATCGTCGCCGATCTTGAGGGCGCACAGGCCCTTGGCGGTGGTGCCCACGAGCACCGTGCCGAGCGGGCTGGGGAAGGAGCAGTACTCGATGCGCTGCCCCCGGCCGTTGGCGCGGTACTCGCGCGCCTTCATCCCGAGCATGGGCTTTTCGTAGAAGCGCGAGAGCGAACCGTAGCCCGCCTCGAGCAGGGCGTCGGTCACGCGCGCGCTGCGCTTGAGCGAGACCTTGACGCGCTCCAGGCGCCGGGCCGCCTGGTAGCCGCTCGGCGAGACCCCGAAGGCGGCCTTGAAGCGCCGCTGCAGGTGAAACGGGCTCACCCCCACGCTGGCGGCCAGCTCCTGAAGAGTCACCCTGTCGCCCTCGTGGTTATCGAGATAGGCCTTGGCTTTTCCGACAAAACTATTCATCGTCTGCACTGTAGGGCCGCCGCCCCGGGGGCGCTATCCGGATGTTGCGCACAGCGACGCGATTTTTGCGCAGATTTCGGTCTTGGCGCGACGCACCCCCGCGGCTTCGGCGTTCTTCTTGCTAGTGTCGCCAGTCCGCATTGTTGCGCAACTTCCGCTCGTCACGCAGAGGAGCCCATGGAAAGAGTGCAGAAAACCATCCCCATCGCCCTGGATAAGCCGGCGCCCGTCGCGCGTCGCGCGCCCGCGATTCCGGAGCGCACGCCGCGCACGACCGAGCCCTATCGCGCCTACAAGCCCCAGCCGTTCCGGCGCGAAGAGCGCGACCAGGTCACGGTGCTGTTCGGCGGCCTGCACTGGCGCGCCGAGCGCGCGGTGCAAGGCTCGATGGAGAATCTGGGCTACAAGGTGCAGATCCTGCCGGTCGCCACGCGCGCCGACCTGCTCGCTGGTCGCGAGCTGGCCGACATCGGGCAGTGCTCGCCCACCAGCTTCACCACCGGGAACCTCGCCAACTTCCTGCGCGAGGAGGCGAAGCGCATCGGCGCCGAGGAGGTGGCGAAGAAATACGTCTACGTCACCGCCGGCTCCTGCGGCGCCTGCCGCTTCGGCCAGTACCACCAGAGCTACGAGCTCGCGCTGCGCAACGTCGGCCTGGAGCAGTTCCGCATGTTCCTGCTCGCGCAGGACGGCCTGGACCAGGGCCCGGCGGCCGGCGGCGGCCTGGAGCTCAATCTCCCGTTCACGCTCGGCGCGGTGTGGGCCGTGGTGCTCTCCGACGTGCTGCAGGATCTCGAGTACCAGGTGCGGCCCTTCGAGGTGAACCCGGGCGAGACCGACCGCGTCACGCGCGAGTGCGTCGAGCTCCTCTACGAGACGTTCCGCCGGCGCCCGCGCCGCGGCAAGAAGTGGGGCGCGCTCGCCTGGCACCTCGCCACGCCGTACTTCGCGCGCGCCATGCGCGAGGTGCGCAGGCGCTTCGACGCCATCGAGGTCGACCGGCTGCGTCCCAAGCCGCTCGTCAAGATCACCGGCGAGTTCTACCTGCAGACGGTGGAAGGCGAGCCCAACTACAACATCCACCGCTGGCTGGAGGCCGAGGGCGCCGAGGTCTATCCCGCCGCGGTGACCATCTGGCTCGACTACCTCATGCGCCTCGCCGGGCAGGACTTCGAGGACCACATCGGCATCGACCGGCACGCGCGCCTCAAGCTCGCCGCCATGCGCGCCGGCATGACGGCGCTGCGCTGGACGCACGATCGCATGCGCCATGCGCTGAACGACGTGCCGCACGCCATGCCCGACCAGTACGAGCTGCGGCGCCTGGCCGCGCCCTACTACCACAGCCGCCTGTCGGGCGGCGAGGGCGACATGCTGGTCGGCAAGGCGCTGTGGGCGCACCTCAACAAGAAGGCGCACATGATCTGCGAGCTCTCGCCCTACTCCTGCATGCCCAACACCATGAGCATCGGCGCCATGGCGGCGGTGATCGGCAAGCACCCCGACCTGCTCTACGCGCCGCTCGAGATCAAGGGCGACGCCGAGGTGCACGCGCTCTCGCGCTGCCAGATGATCCTCACCGAGGCGAAGAAGCGCGCACAGCGCGAATACGAGCAGGTGCTCGAGCGCATCGGCAAGTCCGAGGAAGCGCTGCGCGCCCTGGTGCGCCCCGAGATGCGCAAGGCCACCTACCGCGTGCCGCACCTGGGCGCGGCGGGATCCGCGGCCAACTTCGCCCTGCATCTCGCCGGGGTCCGCGCATGATGACGGTCGGCCTGGACGTCGGCTCCACCACGGTCAAGGCGGCGGTGGTCGAAGAGGGAACCGTCCGCTGGCAGGATTACAAACGCCACGAGACCAAGCAGGCCGAGATGGTCCTTGCCTTCCTCTCGCGCATGGAGGCCGAGTGCGGCCTGACGCCGGGGCGCGACAGGATCTTCCTCACCGGCTCCGGCGCCGGGCTGCTCGCGCCGCTCGTCGGCGGCAAG
>DATLGR010000058.1:0-7362 GCA_035540415.1 Burkholderiales bacterium
GTGCCGATCCCGCTGTGGATCGCCGCCTGGGCGTCGGGCGCCTACGTCGGCCTCTTCACGCTCGTGGGCATGCGGTTTCGCCGCATCCCGCCGAACACCGTGGTGACGGCGCGCATCAGCGCGGTGAAGGCCGGGCTCGACGTCTCCATCAACGACCTGGAAGCGCACTACCTCGCGGGAGGCAACGTGGTGCGCCTGGTCAACGCCATGATCTCGGCCGACAAGGCCAATATCCCGCTGCCGTTCAAGCGCGCCGCGGCCATCGATCTCGCAGGGCGCAACGTGCTCGAGGCCGTCCAGATGTCGGTGCTCCCCAAGGTCATCGAGACGCCCAAGATCGCCGCGGTGGCGAAGGACGGCATCCAGCTCATCGTGATCTCGCGCGTCACGGTACGCACCAACATCGACCGCCTGGTCGGCGGCGCGGGAGAGGAGACCATCATCGCGCGCGTCGGCGAAGGCATGGTGAGCACCATCGGCTCGGCGGGCACCCACAAGCAGGTGCTGGAGAATCCCGACCATATCTCGAAGCACATCCTGTCGCGCGGGCTGGACGCCGGCACCGCGTACGAGATCCTGTCGATCGACATCGCCGACGTCGACGTGGGCGAGAACATCGGCGCCAAGCTGCAGATCGACCAGGCCAACGCCGACAAGCAGATCGCGCAGGCCAAGGCCGAGGAGCGCCGCGCCATGGCGGTGGCGCTCGAGCAGGAGATGCGCGCGCGCGTGGTCGAGGCCGAGGCCGAGGTGCCGCGCGCGATGGCCGAGGCCTTCCGCAGCGGCAACATGGGCATCATGGACTACTACCGCATGAAGAACGTCCAGGCCGACACCGACATGCGCACCTCGATCGCCGGCGACGACGAGCCCACCGCGCCGCGCAGGCCCTAAAGCCATGGACCGCATTCCCGGCGAGCTCGTCTACCTGCTGCTGTTCCTCGGCATCATCCTGTTCAACTTCGTGATGCAGCAGGCGGCGCGCCGGCGCCGCGCGGAAGAAGAAGCGCAGGCGCAGGCCGAAGGGCAGCCGCCGCCTCCGCAGGAAGAACTCCTCGAGGACGTCTGGGGCCGAACCCCCGCGCCCCCGCCCGCACCCACGATCGTGCTCGCGCCGCGCCCCGTGCCCGTCCCGGTGCCGGTCACCGCCGCCGCGCCGCCCCCGCCGGCGGCGGTGCGGCGCCGCCGCTCGCCGGCGCGCGCCCTGCTCAATACCAAGCAGGGCCTGCGCCAGGCGATCATCCTGGCAATGATCCTCGAGCGCCCGCGCCTCTAGGAGTAAACCGGCGCAGGCGCCTCAGGTTCGCACGCCACCGCATCGTCGGTGATGCGCTCGAGCCAGCGGCAGCTCGCGCAAAGGTCGATCTCGCGTCAACCGCCCTTCAGCGGATGATGCGGGGGCGGGCGCGGGGGGCGCGCTTGACGCCGGCGCTGGTGCGCCGGGCGGCGGTTTTCGGCGTGGTGAGGCCGAGCTCGTCGGAGACGGCGCGAAGGCGCGAGGCCGCCGGGGGCTTCTTCTTCGCTTTCCGGGGTGCGGCGTTCGCCATCGCCCGGTCACGCAAGCTTCATGCCTCGCCGCTCACCGCCCGCAGCAGCTCCTCGCCATACGCCTGCAGCTTCTTCGCGCCCAGGCCGCCGATGCCGCCCAGCGCCTCCAGGGAAGCGGGACGCCGCCGCGCAATCTCCTGGAGCGTGGCGTCATGGAAGATGACGTATGCGGGCACGCCGTGGCGCCGCGCCGCTTCCAGCCGCCACGCGCGCAGCCGCTCGAATACCGGCAGGGCCTCCGCCGGCAGCGCCGCCGCACCGCGCGCCGGGGGCCTCGCCGCACGGGCGGCCGGTCGCGGCGCGCGCAAGGCGACGCTGCGCTCGCCCTTGAGGACCGCGCGGCTCGCCGCGGTCAGGCGCAGCGCGCCGTACGCCTCGGGGTCGACCTGCAGCAGGCCCGCCGCGACGCACTGGCGCACGATGGCGCGCCACTCGCGCGCGTCGCGGTGGCGTCCCACGCCGAAGGTCGACAGTCGCTCGTGGCCGCGCTCGACGGCCTTCGCGGTGGCCTCGCCGCGCAGCACGTCGATGACGTGCGCCGCGCCGAAGCGCTGCCCGACGCGGTAGACGCACGACAGCAGCTGCTGCGCCTCGCGCGTGCCGTCGAAGGTCGCCGGCGGGTCGAGGCAGGTGTCGCAGTTGCCGCAGGGCGAGGACGCTTCGCCGAAGTACGCGAGCAGCCGCACGCGGCGGCACTCGGCCGTCTCGCAGAGCCCCAGCATCGCGTCGAGCTTGGCCGACTGGATGCGCCGGTGCGCCTCCCCGCCGGTCGACTCGTCGATGAAGCGCCGAAGCTGCACGACGTCCTGCAGCCCGTAGGCCATCCACGCGTCCGCGGGCTGGCCGTCGCGCCCGGCGCGCCCGGTCTCCTGGTAATAGGCCTCGATGCTGCGCGGCAGGTCGAGGTGCGCCACGAACCGCACGTCGGGCTTGTCGATGCCCATGCCGAAGGCGATCGTGGCCACCATCACCAGCCCGTCCTCGCGCTGGAACCGCTGCTGGTGAAGCCGCCGCGCCTGCGCATCCATGCCCGCGTGGTAGGGCGCCGCGCGGATGCCCTGCCCCTCGAGGAAGGCCGCCACCTCCTCGGCCCGGCGGCGCGAAAGGGTGTACACGATGCCCGATTCGCCGGGATGCTCGCCGCGCACGAGCTCGAGGAGCTGGCGGCGCGGCTCGTCCTTCTCCACGATGCGGTAGCGGATGTTGGGGCGATCGAAGCTCGACACGAAGGTCCGGGCGCGCGCGAGCCCCAGACGCTCGAGGATCTCGCCGCGGGTCTGCGGGTCGGCGGTCGCGGTGAGCGCGAGGCGCGGCACGCCGGCGAAACGCTCGCCCAGCACGGCGAGCTGCAGGTACTCGGGACGGAAATCGTGCCCCCATTGCGATACGCAGTGCGCCTCGTCGATCGCGAAAAGCGCAAGGCGGCTCGCCGCGAGCAGCCCGAGGCAGCGCTCGGTGAGCAGGCGCTCGGGCGCGACATACAGGAGGTCCAGCTCGCCGCGGCGCAGGCGCTGCTCGACCGCCGCCGCTTCGGCGCCGCTCTGCGTGGAGTTGAGATAGGCTGCGCGCACGCCGAGCTCCGCGAGCGCCGCCACCTGGTCCTCCATCAGCGCGATGAGCGGCGAAACCACCACCCCGGTGCCCGCGCGCATCAGCGCGGGGAGCTGATAGCAGAGCGACTTGCCGCCGCCGGTGGGCATCAGCACGAGCGCGTCGCCGCCGCCCGCCACGTGGGCGATGATCGCCGCCTGCTCGCCGCGAAACGCGGAGTAGCCGAATACCTCCCGCAGGAGGGCGAGCGCCTCGGGCGGCGCAGCGGCAGCGGATGGCGAGCCTGTCATGGCGCATTGTTAACATAAAGCCCCGTGGCGGCCTCGATCGATCACACCGAGGAGGATGGCGTGAGCGTCCTCTACCTCGCCGGCAGCTGGCGCCTCGGCGCGGTGCCCGACATCGCGGCGGCGCTCGCCCGGCTGCGCCTGGAAGGCCGCCGGCACTGCGTGCTCGACGGCAGCCGCCTGGGCGAGCTCGACACGGCGGCGAGCTTCACGCTGCTGCGCCACCTGGCCGCGGCGGGGCTTGCCCGGGCCGCCATCGCGGCGCGCGGCTTCCAGCCGCGCCACGAGCGGCTGCTCGAGCTCGTGCGCAGCCGCATGGACACCGTGTCCGCGGCGCCGCGCGCCCCGCGGCCGGGGCTGCTCGCGCGCATCGGCCGGGCCACCGCGTCGATCGGCGCGCTGCTCAGGACGCACACCGGCTTCGTCGGCCTGGTGACGCTGGAGGCGATCGCGCTGCTGCGCCGGCCGCGGCTCTTCCGCCTGCGCGAGACGGTCGCGCAGTTCGAGGCGGCCGGGCTCAACGCCATTCCCATCGTGGCCCTGCTCACCTTCCTCATCGGCGTGGTCTTCACCTACATCCTGGGCATGCAGGCGCAGCGCTACGGCGCGCAGATCTTCGTCGTCGACGGCGTGGGGCTCGCCGTGTGCCGCGAGCTCGCGCCGCTGCTCGCCGCCGTCATCGTCGCCGGGCGCTCGGGCGCCGCCTTCACCGCGCAGATCGGCTCCATGAAGGTGCAGGAGGAGATCGACGCCATCCGCACCCTGGGCCTGTCGCCGATCCACGTGCTCGTCATCCCGCGCCTCCTGGCGCTGATGGCGGCGCTGCCGCTGCTCGTGTTCGTGGGCAGTGTCGCCGGCATCGCGGGCGGCATGCTGGTCGCCGCCTGGCAGCTCGACATTCCGGCGGCGGTGTTCATCGACCGCCTGCACGCCACCCTGCCCTTGAGCGCGCTCGTCATCGGCCTGGCGAAGGCGCCGGTGTTCGCCGCCTTCGTGGCGATCATCGCCTGCCGCATGGGCCTGCTGGTGGCGCGCGATGCGCGCAGCGTCGGCGACAACACCACCTCCACCGTCGTGCAAAGCATCTGCTGGATGATCGTCATCGACGCGGCCTTCGCGGTGGCGCTGCAGCAGATGGGAATCTGATGGATGCGGTGCTGAGCGTGGAGTCGGTGGTGACGCGCTTCGGCGCGCAGGCGGTGCACGACGGGGTGAGCTTCGCCGTCGGCCGCGGCGAGGTCGTGGCGCTCATCGGCGCGAGCGGCACGGGCAAGTCGGTGCTGCTGAAGGAGCTGATCGGTCTCATCCGCCCCACGGCCGGCACCGTGCGGCTCTTCGGCGAGGACGTGTGGGCGTCGCCGCCCGAAGTGCTCAATGCGCTGCGGCGGCGCTTCGGCGTGCTGTTCCAGGACGGAGCGCTGTTCTCCTCGCTCAGCGTGGCGGAGAACGTGGCGGTGCCGTTCCGCGAGCACACCCGTCTGCCGGCGGAGCTCGTCGCCCCGCTCGTCGGCCTCAAGCTCGCGCTGGTGGGGCTTGCCGCCGAGACCGGCACGAAGCGCCCGGCCGAGCTCTCCGGCGGCATGCGCAAGCGCGTGGCGCTCGCCCGCGCGCTCGCCCTCGAGCCCGAGCTTCTGTTTCTCGACGAGCCGACCGCGGGGCTCGACCCCGTCGGCGCGCGCGCCTTCGACGAGCTGGTGCGCGTGCTGAGCGAAGGCCTGGGGCTCACCGTGTTCATGGTGACCCACGACCTCGATCTCCTCTTCGGCATCGTCGACCGCGTCATCGTGCTCGCCAACGGCCGCGTCATCGCCGACGGTCCCATCGAGGAGGTCATGGCGCACGACGACCCGTGGATCCAGGATTACTTCCAATCCCGCAAGGAAGCCCCCGATGGAGCCTGAAGCCCGCTACACCCTCGTCGGCGCCGCCGTGCTGGTGCTGGTCGCCCTCGTCGTCGGCGCCTTCCTGTGGTTGCGCGCCACCGGCGAGGGGCGCCAGGACCTGCGCTACCAGATCTACTTCGAGCGCCAGTCGCTGGAGGGCCTGCAGCCGAGGAGCCCGGTCAACATGCGCGGTATCCAGGTCGGCGTGGTGACCGGGTTCCTGTTCTCGCCGCGGATTCCCGGCGCCGTGGAGGTCACGATCTCGGTCGAGCCCACCACGCCGGTGCGCGAGAGCACCCGCGCGGTGGTCGACCGCCACCTCGTCACCGGCATCGCGAGCATCCGCCTCATCAATCTCACCGAGGACAGCCCGCGCCTCGCCCAGGCGCCGCCGGGCGAGACCTACCCCATCATCGCCGAGGGCGAGACCGAGCTGCAGCAGTTCACCGAGACGGTGGCGCAGCTCGGCCAGCGCGCCGACGAGGTGCTGCGGCGAATCAACCTCGCGCTGTCCGACGACAACGTCGCCGCGCTGGGCGAGACCCTCGCCGCCGTGCAGCGCCTCGCGCAGAACGCCGAGCAGGTGGTGGCTCGCCTGGACTCGACGCTCGGCGCCGTGGAAGGCGCCGCCGGCGACGTGCGCGATCTCGCGGAGGGCGTGGCGGCCGACACGCGCCGCCTCGCCGCGCGCTACGACGCGCTCGGACAGGAAGCGGGCGTGGCGGTCCGCGAGGTCGGCGGCGAGGCCACGGCGGCGCTGCGCGACATGGCGGGCGCGGTGCGCAAGCTGAGCGCCGAGGCGACGCAGCTAGCCGACCGCGCGGGGAGCCTCCTCGCGAGCAGCGACGTGGAGCTGCGCTTCACCGCGCAGGAAGTGCGCACCGCGGCCGAGGCGCTGGCCGACGCCGCGCGCTCCCTCGGCGATCCGCGCGCCGCGCTGTTCGGCCCCGCGCCCGGCAGCCTGGGCCCCGGCGAGGCGGCGCGGTGAGGCCGCGCGCGGCGCTGCCGCCGCCGGCCTGCGTCCTCGTCGCGCTCCTCGCGGTGCTTCTGGCGGCGTGCGTGCCGCAGCCCACCCGCGAGCTCGACCGTTACCATCTCCTGGAAGCGCCCGGCAGTCCGCCCAAGGCGGCGGCGGCGCGCGCCTCGACCCTCGTGGTGATGACCTCCGCGACCAGCTTCTACGAGACGCGCGCCATGGTGTTCAGCCGCGAGCCCGGCACGCGCGCCTATTACCAGTACAACCGCTGGGCCGAGCCGCCCAGCCAGCGCTTCGGTGCGCTGCTCGTCGCGCGGCTGCAGCAAAGCGGCGCCTTTCGCAGCGTGGCCGGCGCGCGCAGCGCCGTGTCAGGAAGCGTGCTCCTGACCGTCGAGCTCACGGAGTTCTATCACGACGCCGCCGCGCCCCCGGGCGCCGCGCGCGTCGCGGCGAGCGCCGAGCTCATCGATCCGGCGCGGCGCGCGCTCCTCGGCCGTCGTGTCTTCGAGCACAGCGCCCCGGCCACCGCCTACGACGCGGGCGGCGCGGTGCAGGGGTTCAACGCCGCCACCGCCGCGCTGCTGGACGAAATCGTCGCCTGGGTCGACGCGACCGCGCCGCGCTAGGCCGAACCCGCGTTGCTGCGCTTCGCGCCGTGCAACGCGTTGACGCTCGGCAGACGCCCGAGCGCACGCTCGTGCTCTCGAAGGAGCTCCGCGTGACGCGCCGCCGGGTCGCGGCAGATCTCCCACGCATAGTGCGTCGGATCGCGCGGTTCCACCACGCCGGCAAAATGCAGGAGGAGGCGGCTCAGAATGGTGGCGGCGCCGCTCGCTGCGCCGTAGTAGACGAGCTCGCCGCCCTTATAGAGCGCGTAGACGCCCGGGTCGTCGGGCGCGCCGTCGATCGCGGACCGGGTGAAGGAATAGCGCGGGCTGGCGATCGGCATTGGCCGTTCTTGTACCACAGGACAATTGATTCTCGCCTGCCCTCCGAGGCATGACAGTTGCTGCTGAACGCTGCATGGAGCTTGCCGGCCCCTTTCATCCGGAGTGCACGGTGCACCAAGAGCCGGGCTTCGTGCGCGCCTATATCGGGGTGGCGCACTCGCAGACGA
>DATLGR010000059.1:0-1570 GCA_035540415.1 Burkholderiales bacterium
CCAGCGCGTCGGCCACGGCGGCGAAGCGCTCCGGCGGCCAGCGCCGCGAGGCGAGCTGCGAGCCCGGATGCACCACCGCGTAGCGCTCGGCGGTCAGGCCGAAGCGCCGCCATTCGCGCCAGTCCGGCGCGGCGAGCGGAAATTCGAGCGCCGTGCCCTGCGGCGCGCAGCCCAGCCGGGCGACCAGGCGCAGCCCGCGCAGCACTTCGTGCTCGTCGTCGCGCCATTCGGCGAAGCGCTCGGGATCGGGGCAAGGCGCGCCGCGGCGGTAGTAGCCGCCCACGGCGCCTGCCCCCATCTGCAGCACGAGCGCGTTGGTGAGCTCGCCGCTGCCGTGCATCTGCACGGCGAGCGCATAGCGCCGGCGCCGCGCTTCGGCGAAGAACGCCGGCAGCGCCGCCGTGTCGGCGGCGCGCTCAGGCAGGCCCGGAAAGCCGGGAAACTCGATGAAGTCGTCCACGTAGCGCGCGAAGCGCGCGGCGAACGCCCGCGCCCACGGCAGCCCGACCAGGGTGATGCGCGCGGCGGGCAGGCCGTGGCGCAGTGCGCGCAGCGCCGGCACGGCGCACAGGAGGTCCCCGAGCTGGAGCGCGCGAAACACCGCGACGTTCATCGCCGCCTCATTTCTCGAGCAGGAACGGCCCGATCACGAGCGCGTCGATCGGGGACGTCCAGAAGCACTCCACCGCGTCGCGCGGCGTGCACACCACCGGCTCGCTGCGGGTGTTGAACGAGGTGTTCACGAGCACCGGCACGCCGGTGCGCCGCTCGAAGGCCTTGACGAGGTCGTAGTAGAGCGCGCTCTGGCGCCGGTTGATGGTCTGCACCCGCGCCGTGCCGTCGACGTGGCGCACCGCCGGGATGCGCGCGGCCTTGCCGGGGACGACGTCGTACACGAACAGCATGAACGGGGACACGCCGGCGCCCACGAACCATTCGCGCGCGGCCTCCTCGAGCACCACCGGCGCCACCGGGCGGAAATCCTCGCGGTCCTTGATCTCGTTCAGGCGCGCCTGCATGTCGGGCGCGAGCGGCGAGGCGAGGATCGAGCGCGCGCCGAGGGCGCGCGGGCCGAACTCCATGCGCCCCTGGAACCAGCCGACGATCCGGTCGCGCGCCAGGAGCTCCGCCGTCTGGCCGGGAACATCGTCGAGCCGGGTGTACCGGATCTTGCCGCGCCGCAGGAACGCCTCGATCTCCGCGGCGGAGTACTCCGGGCCGAGATAGGCGTGCTCCATGGTCCAGGCGCGCGCGCGGCGCACCTGCCAGTCGCTCCACAGCGCCGCGCCGAGCGCGGTGCCGGCGTCGCCCGCCGCGGGCTGCACCCACACGCCCTCGAAGAGCCCCGCGTCGCGGAGGCGCGCGTTCATCACGCAGTTGAGCGCCACGCCGCCGGCCATGGCCAGATTGCTTGCGCCGGTGGCCTGATGCAGCCACTGGCTCATCGTCAGCACCGTCTCTTCCAGTACCTGCTGGAGCGAACGCGCAATGTCAAAGTGGCGCGGTTCCATCGGGCCGCCACGCTGTCGCGGCGGGCCGAAACGTTCTTCCAGCCGCAAAGGGGCCACGG
>DATLGR010000060.1:0-11672 GCA_035540415.1 Burkholderiales bacterium
CGCCGACCATGCGGGCGCCCTGGACGACGTTGAGGCCGATGCCGCCCAGGCCGAACACCACCACGTTCGCGCCGGCCTCCACCCGGGCGGTGTTGATGACCGCGCCCACCCCGGTCGTGACGCCGCAGCCGATGGCGCACACCTTGTCGAACGGCGCATCCGCGCGGATCTTCGCGAGCGCGATCTCCGGCAGCACGGTATAGCTGGAGAACGTCGAGCAGCCCATGTAGTGGTGCAGCTTGCGTCCGCCCAGGCTGAACCGGCTCGTGCCGTCGGGCATCAGTCCCTTGCCCTGCGTGGCGCGGATCGCGGTGCACAGGTTCGTCTTGCGCGAAAGGCACGCCTTGCACTGCCGGCACTCCGGGGTGTAGAGCGGGATCACGTGGTCGCCCTTGCGCAGCGAGCTCACGCCCGGACCCACGTCGACCACGATGCCCGCGCCCTCGTGGCCCAGGATGACCGGAAAGAGGCCTTCGGGGTCGGCGCCGGACCGGGTGAACTCGTCGGTGTGGCACACGCCGGTCGCTTTCACCTCCACCAGCACCTCGCCGGCCCTGGGGCCCTCAAGGTCGACCGTTTCGATGACGAGCGGCTTGCCGGCTTCGTGGGCCACCGCGGCCTTGATTTTCATGCGCGTCCCCATCCTTCGAAGTCGTCGTCGGCGCCGAGCAGATAGCGTGCCAGGTCGTCGACGGCCTGCTCCAGCTTCGCCGGCGGAACCTTGCAGGCGACGCGGCCGAGGCGGCGCACGTTGGTGAGCTCGATCGCGACGTCGCTCGCGGCGGCGCTGCTCCCGCTGCCCTGGCCCGCGTAATCCGCGCGTACGTTGACCTCGCAGGGGAGCGAGGCGCTCACGACGACCTCGGCACGGGTCGGCTTTCCGAAGTCGTTCTTCGCCAGCACCTGCTGCTCGAAGGCGACTCGCATGTACTTCAGGTACTGCTCGCAGCGCGCGATGTCCTCGCCGAGGACCGTGGCGCGCGCCGGCTGCGCCGGCGTGATGCGGAAGCGAAACATGAGGTGCTCGAGCATGTCCTTGCCGTCGATGCGCACCGGCCGGCTGTCCACGAATGCCTCGGAGAGCCACACCTTGGGCAGCTTGCCGAGGTACAGGAACTCGTAGGGCCGGGCGGCCGCGGGGTGCGCCTCGTTCAGCTGGCGCACGAGCTCGGCGAGGTACTTTGCCGCCTCCCGCATCGTCTTGTCCAGGACGACGATCCTGCGCGCGCGCACCAGGCCGGGAGGGTCGGCCGCGGGCTGCGCGGTGGCCTGCTGGCGCACCAGGTCCAGCGCGCGTGCCTTGCCCGTGGCGGTGGCGGCGGTCGCCGACTGCTCCTGGGCGCGCTCGAATGCGGCGCGCTCGCGCGCCTGCGCTTCGGCCCAGCGGCGCACCTCTTCCTCCTTGCGCAGGCGCTCGGCCTCGGCCTGGCGGATGCGCTCCTGCTCCTCGCGCTCGAACTGCTCGGCAAAGCGGTCGAGGTCCTGGATGAGCTGCGTGCGCACGGCATCGTCGATGGGCGCGGCGGGCCTGGGCGCCGCAGCGGTGGGCGCGGCGGCCGTGGACCCGGTCGTGGTCGTGGGGGAGGGGCTCCTGATCGCGCGCAGGTCCCGCGCCATGTCGCCCGCCCGCGCGTAGCGCTGGGCCGGGTCCTTGGCGAGGGCGCGGTCGACGATCGGCTCGAACGCCTCCGGGATGCGCGGATCGAGGGTGCGCAGCCTGGGATGCGGCGCGCCCGCGATGCGCGTCATGAGCGGAAAGACGGTGCTGTCCTGGGGCTCCTCGAACGGCGTGCGCCGCGCCAGCATCTCGTAGAGCACCACCCCGAGCGAGAAGATGTCCGAGCGTGGATCGATCGGGCGGCCGAGCACCTGCTCGGGCGACATGTAGCGCGGGGAGCCGAGCGCGGTGCCGGCCTGCGTCATGGTGGAGGAGGGCACATAGGCCACCCCAAAGTCGGTGAGCTTGGCGCGCGCCGAGGCGTCGACCATGACGTTGGCCGGCTTCACATCGCGGTGCACGATCGACATCTGCTGCGCGTGGTCGAGGGCCTCGGCGATCTGCGCCGCGATGTTGGCGATGGTGCCGAAGGCGAGGCGCTGCGGATGGCGCAGGATGTCCTGCAGCGAGTGGCCGTTGATCAGCTCCATGGCGATGTACGCCATGCCCTCGTGCTCGCCGACGTCGAAGATGGTGACGATGCTGGGATGGTTGAGCCGCCCCGCGGAGCGCGCCTCGCGCAGGAACCGCTCGCGCACCTCGTCCATGACCTCCGGCGGCAGGTTGGGCAGCAGCGTCTTGATGGCGACCTCGCGGTCGATCAGCGGATCCACCGCGCGGTACACCGCGCCCATCGCTCCACGCCCCAGCTCACCCAGGATCTTGTAGCGGCCCAGCGTCTTCAGGTCCACGCGCCAGCCTTGTTGTGTTGTGTATTGCCGACGGCATTCTACCGTCCTTAGGACATTCGACCCATGACCGGCCCGGCGCCCGCGCCGCGGGGCGTAACGTCGCCGCCCTACTGTGGAGGCGACCGCCATGGGCCAACGTCTACTCCCGCGCACGCTTCCGGAGCTGTTTTCCTACTCGCTGGTGGTGGAGCGCGAGGCGGCGAGGCGCTTCGCGACCCTGGGGCGCTTCCTGCGCCGGCTCGCCGCCGACGCACTGGCCGACGAGCTCGACCGGATCGGCGCCGAGGAGCACGAGCAGTTCCAGCTCATTGCCCTCGGCACGAGCGAGCACGAGCTGCCCGAGCTTGCCGGCTGGGAGCTGCGCTGGCACTTCGGGCAGCGCTGCGGGGAAGACGCGAAGCCCTCGTCCGCGCGGGAGGCGCTCGCCATCGCCCTCGCTTACGAGCGCTGCGCCCAGGCGTTCTATGAGGACGTTGCCGACCACGCGCACGACGACGCCGTGCGCGCCTTCGCCGCCGAGATGTCGCTCGACGAGCAGCGCCACATCGAGCGCCTCGAGCGCCTGCTCGAGCGCGAGGCCGGGGCCGCCGCCGCCGGCGAGACCGGCGCCGCGCGCTTCTAGCGCAGTCCGGGCTCCGCTCCCCTTATAGTTGCACCGATGGTGCGGCTGCTGGCAATGCTCGGCCGCCGGCGGCCGCGCGGCCGCGCGGCGCTCGCGGCCCTCGGAATCGCGCTGGGCGTCGCGCTCGGCTACGGCGTCTACCTCGTCAACCGCGCCGCGGTCGACGACCTCGCCGCCGCCGTGCGCGCCGTCGCGGGCGAGGCGGACCTGCAGGTGCGCGGCGGGCGCGGCGGCTTTCCCGAGGGGCTCTATCCGCGCATCGCCCGCCTTCCCGGGGTGGACTGGGTGAATCCCGGCCTCGAGCTCGACGCCGGCATCGCGGGCACCGAGCGCACCGTTCGCGTGATCGGCGTGGACGCGTTGCGCCAGGGTCATCCCGAGCTCCTCGCGCCCGACCGCGTGCTGCTGTCGCCGCTCGCGGCCGAGCTCGTCGGCGGCGAGCGCCTGGGGCTGGTGGTCGGCCCGCGCATCGTGCAGCTGGACGTGCACGGCACCGCCGAGCTGCGCGGCTTCACCGCCCTCACCGACATCGCCACCGCCCAATGGCGCCTCGAGCGGCTGGGAGAGCTCAACCGGCTCGACGTGCATCTGCGCGCGGGCGCCGACCGCGACGCGGTGCGCGCGCAGATCGCCGCGCTGCTACCCCCCGGCGTGCACGTCGAGGCCGTGCGCACGCTCGAAGAAGCGAGCGGCTATCCCTCGCGCGCCTACCGCGTGAACCTCAACGTGCTCGCCATGGTGGCGCTCTTCACCGGCGGCTTCCTGGTGTTCTCCGCGCAGGCGCTGGAAGTGGCGCGCCGGCGCGGCGAGCACGCGCTGCTGCGCGTGCTCGGACTCCCCGCGCCGGGCCTCGTGCGGCTCGTGCTTCTCGAGGCTGCGGCGCTCGGCGCGGCCGGCGCTGCGGCGGGGCTTGCGCTCGGCTACGTCCTCGCGGCGGTGGCGGCGCGCTACGCCGGCGCCGACCTCGGCGCCGGGCAGTTCGCCGCGGTCACGCCCCAGATCCGCGTGACGCCGCTGCCGGCGGCGCTCTACTTTGCGGCCGGGGTCCTGATCGCGGTGCTCGGCGCGCTCTTGCCTGCCCTCGATGCGCGCGCGGCGCCGCCGGCGCGCGCCCTCAAGGCGGGTGACGAGCAGCGCCTGTTCGAGCGCGCCGCGCGCCTCTGGCCCGGGCTGGCGCTGCTCGGCGCCGGCGCCGCGCTGGCGCCGCTGCCGCCGGTGGCGGGACTGCCGCTGTTCGGCTATCTCTCGATCGCCTGCCTGCTCGTCGGCACCATCGCGCTGATGCCGCGGCTCGCGCAATGGGCCTTTCGCGCGGCACCGGCGGGCTCGCGCGTGTGGCTCGTGCTCGCGCTGGCGCAGCTTCGCGGCGCGCCCGGCCAGGCGGGCGTGAGCCTGGCGGCCATCGTGGCGAGCTTCGCGCTCATGGCCGCGATGGCCATCATGGTGGCCTCGTTCCGCGGCTCGGTGGAGCGATGGCTCGACCAGGTGCTGCCGGCCGAGCTCTACTTTCGCACCACGCACGCCGGCGACACCGCCTACCTCGACCCCGGCTTCGAAGAGCGCGTGCGCGCGCTGCCGCAGGTTGCGCGCGCCGATTTCCTGCGCAGCGCGCGCGTTGCATTCGAGCCGGCGCGCCCGGCGCTTTCGCTGATCGCCCGCGACCGCGCGGCGGACGCCTTTCCGCTGCGCAGCGAGCGCTACGAGCGCCGCCCGGGCGATCCGCCGCTCGCGTGGGTGAGCGAGCCGGTGATCGATCTGTACGGGCTGGACGTGGGCCGGCGCATCGAGCTGCCGCTCGGGGGTCGCTCGCACTCCTTTGTGGTCGGCGGCGTCTTCCGGGACTACGCGCGCCAGCATGGCGCCATCCTGATCGAGCGCGCCGACTACGTCGCGCTCACGGGCGACGCGCGCGTGAACGACGGCGCCGCCTGGCTCGCGCCGGGCGTGACCCCGGCCGAGGCCATGGACGCCATCCGCAGCCTGCCGGGCGGCGCGCAGCTCGAGATGGCCGCGCCGGGAGAGATTCGCGCGCTCTCGCTGCGCATCTTCGATCGCAGCTTCGCGGTCACCTATGCGCTGGAAGCGGTGGCCGTGCTGGTGGGCCTGTTCGGCCTGTCCTCCAGTCTCGGGGCCATCGTGCTCGCGCGCCGGCGCGAATTCGGCGTCCTGCGCCACCTCGGACTCCCGCGCGGCCAGGTGCGCGCCATGCTGGCGGCCGAGGGCGCGCTGCTGGCAACGCTGGGCGCGGTCGCCGGCCTTGCGCTCGGCGCGGCGATCAGCCTGGTGCTCGTGTACGTCGTCAACCGGCAGTCCTTCGGCTGGACGATGGACCTGCATCCGCCCTATGCGGTGCTCGGCGCGCTCGCGGCGATCCTCGTCGTGCTGGCGGTCGCCACCGCCATCGTCTCCGGCCGCGAGGCGATGGGCATGGGTCCGGTGCGCGCCGTGCGGGAGGACTGGTGAGGCGCCGCACGTTCCTCGCACTTGCCGCCATGCCGTTCGCGGCGTGGGGCGGGCGGCCGCTCGCCGCGCGCGAGGTCGTGTACCCGGCGGTGACCCCGGGAGTGCGCCTGCAGTTTCCGCGCGACCACGGCGCGCATCCCGAGTACCGCCTGGAGTGGTGGTACGTCACCGGCTGGCTGGAGGAGCGCGTGGGCTTTCAGGTCACGTTCTTTCGCCTGCGGCCCGAGAGCGAGAGCGAGAATCCCAGCCGCTTCAACCCGCGGCAGGTGCTCGCCGCGCACGCCGCGGTGTCCGACCCGCGCCACGGCCGCCTGGTGCACGACGAGCGCATCGCGCGTGCGGGCTTCGGCCTGGCGGGCGCCGAGACCGGCCGCACCGCGGTCTGGATCGACGAGTGGCGTCTTGAGCAGGAGGGCGAGCGCTACCACGCGCGCATCCCGGCACGCGAGTTCGCGCTCGATCTCACGCTCGAGGCCGCCGCGCCGCCGCTCCTGCAGGGCGATGCGGGCTTCAGCCGCAAGGGCCACCGCCCGACCGAGGCGAGCTACTACTACAGCCGCCCGCAGCTCGCCGTGCGCGGCACGCTCGGCGCCCGCGGGGTGCGCGGCACGGCCTGGCTCGACCACGAGTGGTCCAGCGCGCTGATGGCGCCCGAGGCGGTGGGTTGGGACTGGTGCGGCATCAACCTCGACGACGGCGGCGCCTTCATGGCCTTTCGCATGCGCGATGCGCAAGGCGGCACGCATTACGCGCCGCCGGGCGTGTCGATCGCGCCGCTGCGCTGGTGGCGCTCGCCGCGCACCGGAGCGGCGTACCCGGTGTCGATGCAGGCGAACGACCTGCGCCTGGAGCCGCTGATGGACGACCAGGAGCTCGACTCGCGCAAGAGCACGGGAACCATCTACTGGGAAGGCGCGGTCCGCGCCTACCGCGGCGCCGCCCCGGTCGGGCGCGGCTACCTGGAGCTCACCGGCTACTGGCGGCCGATGCGCCTGTAGGGAAGCCAGCCGCTCGACACGGCGACCCCGGTGAGGATGAGGGTGATGCCGGCGAAGTGATACCAGGAAGGGTATTCGGCGAGGAAGAGCGCCGAGAGCAGGGCGCCCAGGGCCGGCATGAGGTGCAGCGTCACGCCGGCGCGCGCCGCGCCCAGGCGCGTGACCACGTAGCTCCAGCCGGCATAGGCGAGAAGCAGCGCGCCGATCGCGGAGTAGACCACGGCCGCGGCACCGGCCGGGGTGAGGGCCAGGCGGCCGGCCTCGAGCGCCACCCACGGCGCCATGAACACGAGGCCGAAGGCGCACACCATGGTGAGGAGCTCGAGCATGCCCAGGCCGTCGCGGCGCACGCGCAGCAGCACCGTGTAGCCGGCCCACAGCATCATGGAGGCGAGCGCCATGAGGTCGCCGACATTGAAGGACACGGGCCGCAAGTCGCCCTGGGTGGCAATGAGCGCCACGCCGGCGAAGGACACCAGCACGCCCGCCCATTGCGCGAGGCCGATGCGCTCGCCGAGCGGGATGGCGAGCAGCAGGATGAAGATCGGGCTGGTGGACAGATAAAGGAGCCCGCTCGTCGCGGTGGTGTAGTGCATCGCGAGCCACTGCAATCCGAGATGCAGGCCGCCGCCGGTGAAGCCGAGCGCCGCGAGCACCTGCCAGTCGCGCGCGCTCAGCGCCCCGAGCTTGCGCGCCAGGCCGCCGGCGGTGAAGGGCAGCAGGATCGCGAGCACGATCAGCAGGCGCCCGACCGTGGCGAAGCCGGGCGTGATCGCCTCGCGCACGGCGCGCGCCACGATCCAGTTGCCCGACCACAGCAGCAGCGTGGCGATGAGCACCAGCCAGGCCGTCAGGCGCACCGGCGGCGCGGCCCGCTGCCAGCAAAACGGCGCGTGGTCTGCATGGGCCCGCATGCTACGCTGCGGCCATGCCGGCTGTGAATGCGGCGGGCCGTGCGCTCCACTACGAATGGCTGGGGACGGCGCAGGGCCGCCCGACGCTGATTTTCCTCCACGAAGGTCTCGGTTCGATCGGCCAGTGGCGTGATTTCCCCGCGCGCCTGTCCGAGGCGACGGGCTGCCGCGCGCTCGCCTACGACCGCTACGGCTACGGCCAGTCGGAGGTGCTCCAGGAGCCGCGGCGCACGGTGCGCTTCATGCACGACGAGGCGCTCCAGGCGCTGCCGGAGCTGCGCGCGGCGCTCGCGCTCGACGACGTCGTGCTGGTGGGCCATTCCGACGGCGCGTCCATCGCCCTGATCCACGCCGGGGCGGGCCACGCGGCGCGCGGCGTGGTGGCAATGGCGCCGCACGTGTTCATCGAGCCGCTGTGCCTCTCGTCGATCGAGGCGGCGAAGCGGGCGTTCGAAACCACCGACCTCGCGGCGCGGCTCGGGCGCTATCACCGCGATGCCCGGCGCACCTTCTACGGGTGGGCCGACGTCTGGACGCAGGACAACTTCAGGGGCTGGGACGTGCGCGAGGAGTACCTGCGGCGCATCGCCTGCCCGGTGCTCGCCCTCCAAGGGCACGGCGACCAGTACGGCACCATGGCGCAGCTCGACGAGATCGCGCGCCACGTGCCGGGGCGCTGCGAGCTCGTCAAGCTCGCCGACTGCGGCCACACCCCCTTCCGCGACCAGCCCGAGCGCACGCTCGCGGCGGTCGCCGATTTCATCCGATCGCTGAAATGAAGAAAGACGCCGTCACCATCGGCCTGGTGGGCACCGCCCACGCCCTGAGCCACTTTTTCCAGCTGGTGTTCCCGCCGCTGTTCTTCCTCATCCGGGAGGATCTCGCGGTGTCCTATTCCGCGCTCGGCGTGGTGGTGATGGTCTTTTTCACCGCCTCGGCCGTGCTGCAGCCGCTCGCGGGCTTTCTCGTCGATCGCGTCGGCGGGCGCAGCGTCCTGCTCGGGGGCATCGCCCTCATGATCGCGGGACTCGTGGCGATGAGCGCGGCCGACGGCCTGGTGGGATTGAGCCTGGGCGCGGCGCTCGCGGGCGTGGGCAACTGCGTGTTCCATCCGGCGGATTTCTCGATCCTCAACGGGCGCGTGACGCCTTCGCGGCTCGGCCACGCCTTCAGTGCGCACGGCGTCTCCGGCTTTCTCGGCTTCGCGGTGGCCCCGGTGTTCAGCGCCGCGGTCGCCGGCGTGTTCGGCTGGCGCGGCGCGCTCTTCGGCGCGGCCGCGGTCGGCTTCGTCATCCTCGCGGCGCTGGTGGCGAGCTCGCGCTACCTCGCGGTGGAGCCGCCCGCCCAGCCGCGCAAGCGCGACCTGCGCGAGGACGCGCGCGTGCTCTTCAGCGGCCCCGTGCTCGTGTGCTTCCTCTTCTTCCTCATCTGGGGCTGCACCTATGCGGGCATCGCCAAGTTCTCAATCACGGCGATGCAGCTTCAGTACGGCGTCGCCGCGACGCTGGCGTCGCTCGCGCTCACCGCCTACATGCTCGGCAACGCGGCGGGCATGCTGGCGGGCGGCTTCGTCGCGGCGCGCACCTCGCGCCAGGACCTCGTCGCGGGCGCGGGCATGCTCGCCGCCGCGCTCGTCATGCTGGCGGTGGCCGCCGGCGCGGTGCCGGGGGCGGGGCTGCCGGTGGTGTTCGCCGCCATCGGCTTCGCCGCCGGCATCACGTATCCGTCGCGCGATCTGCTCATCCGCAGCGCCACGCCCGCGGGCGCGGCGGGGCGGGTGTACGGGTTCGTGTACTCGGGGCTCGACCTGGGCGTCGTCGCGACGCCCATTTTCTACGGCATGATGATCGACGGCGGGCTGCCGCAAGGCGTGTTCTACGCCATCTTCGGCTTCATGCTGGTGGCGATCTTCACCGTGCTGCAGGTGCCGGGCAAGCGGCTCGCTATTCAGCGTACCTGATGCCGCGCCGCTCGAGCATGCGCAGCAGCGCCGGCCAGTCCTTGTGCGCCGCCGCGCGGTCGGAACGGTTGAACTGCTCGCTCGCGGTGCGGGCCGCCGGCTCCGGCATGAGGTGCACGTTGTGCATGCCGCCGGCGCAGGCGTCCACCTGGATCTGGCAGGCGCAGTCGAGGTAATACATGATCTCGAAGGCCTCGCGCACCGTCTCGCCCAGCGCCAGCACGCCGTGGTTGCGCAGGATCATCGCCTTGGACCGCTTGCCGAGGTCGCGCGCCATGCGTTCCTGCTCCTCGAGGTAGAGCGCGATGCCCTCGTAGTCGTGATAGGTGATCTCGCCCTGCACGCGCATGGCGTGCTGGCTGATCGGGAGCAGGCCGCACTTCATGGCCGACACCGCCACCGCCGCGCGGGTGTGCGTGTGGATGACGCAGTTGATCTCCGGCCGCGCCCGGTGGATGCAGCTGTGGATCACGAAGCCGGCCTCGTTCACCCCCATGCCGAGGGGGTCGTCGAGCACCTTTCCCTCGGCGTCGATGCGCACCAGGTTGGACGCGGTGATCTCGTCGAAGAGCAGCCCGTAGGGGTTGATGAGGAAGTCTTCGGTGCCCGGCACCCGCGCCGAGAAGTGGGTGTAGATCATGTCGGTCCAGCGGTACAGGTGCGCGAGCTGGTAGGCGGCAGCGAGGTCCACCCGCATGCGCCATTCGGCCTCGCCCACCCGGTCGCGAATCGAGGTCTTGATTGTCCTGGGATTTGCGCTCATAAGGAGGAGGGAGGACGAAGGGGTGAAGGAGGCGGTTCTGGATGAACCATCATACCGCATGGAAATCGACCGCCATGCGCCTGCGGTGACCGCGGAGGACAAGCGATGAAGCTGGACGCACTGACGACCCTGGACGAACTGGTGGCGGCGATCGGCGAGCGCGACATGACGCCGGGCTGGATCCGGCGCGAGCGGCCGCTCCTCTACCCGGAGATGCGCTCGCAGTTCGTGCCGGCCCACTGGCGCTACCAGGAGGCCAAGGCGGCGATGCGCTCGGCCGGGCGGCTCATCGGCACGGACCTCGCCGAGCGGCGCAACTTCGTGCTGCGCAATCCCGTCGCCGGCAACGACTACGCGACGCTGCGCACGCTGGTGTGCGCCTACCAGTCCATCCTGCCGGGCGAAAAGGCGCGCTCGCACCGCCATGCCCCTCATGCGCTGCGCGTGATCCTGGAGGCACACGGCTCGTTTTCCGTGGTCGACGGCCACCAGCACCCGATGGAGTCGGGCGACATCGTGCTGACGCCCGGCTGGTGCTGGCATGGCCACGGCCACGACGGCCCCGAGCAGGCGTACTGGTTCGACGGCCTCGACGTGCCCCTCACCCACCTGCTCGAGCCGATGTTCTTCGAGGAGCACCCGCAGGGCTTCGAGCCGGTGACCGAAACTGCCCCCGAGTCGCCTTACCGCTTCGCCTGGCGCGACACGCAGGCGCGGCTGGCCGAAGCGCCGGCGGATGCGTTTTTCGGGCGCACGGTGACGCTCCCGGCGCCCAGCATGCCGACCATCACGCTCAAGGTGCACGCGTGGACCGCGGGCTGGCGCAACCGCCCCTACCGCCACAGCGTGAACACGGTGCACGTGGTGATGCAGGGCTCGGGGCGCTCGCGCATCGGCGATCGGAGCTTCGAGTGGCGCTTCGGGGACACGCTCGCCGTGCCGGGCTGGCAGCGCATCGAGCACGAGGCCGCCGAGGACACGGTGATGTTCTCCATGAGCGACGAGCAGCTGATGCGCTTTTGCCGCTACCACCGCTTCGAGCCGCTCACGCGGGCGTGAAGGCGGCGTAGCCGGGCGTCTCGACGATCTCGAGCGCCTCGAGCAGAAGCTCCGGGCGGTTGGGCCGCAGGCGCTCGGCGTCGGAGAGCAGGCGCCGCCAGAGGCGCGCCTTGCGGTGGCCGTGATAGAGGCCGAGCATGTGGCGCGCGACGTGACGCACCGAGGCCACGTGCCTGGCGTACTCGTACATCGCGCGCACCACGTCGGCACGCGCCTTGCCCTCGTCCGCCAGCAGCCATGGATGGTGGTACGCGGCCCGGCCGAGCATCACCCCGTCCACGTAGGCGAGGTGGTTGGTGATCTCCACCCAGCTCGCGACGCCGCCGTTCAGCACGATCTCCAGGTACGGGAAGTCCTGCTTCAGCCGGTAGACCTCTTCATAGCGCAGCGGCGGGATCTCGCGGTTCTCCTTGGGCGAGAGGCCCTTGAGCACGGCGTTGCGCGCATGGACGATGAACGTGCGGCACCCCGCGGCGGACACCAC
>DATLGR010000061.1:0-7942 GCA_035540415.1 Burkholderiales bacterium
GCGCCGCACGGGGCGCACGCTCGAGAGCCTCGCCCTGCAGGGCCGCACGCGCGAGGCGATGCGCAGCCTCCTGCACGAGGGCCGCAAGTGAGGATCGCCGCGCTCGGCGCCGGCCGCATGGGCCGGGGCATCGGGCATGTCTTCGCTTACGCCGGCTACAGCGTCGACATCATTGACTTCAAGCCCGCGCAGCGCGACCTCTCCGGCGCGGTGCGCGCCGAGGTCGCCGGAAATCTGCGCCTGCTCTCGGAGCTCGGCCTGCTGGAGGAGGCGCAGCTCGAGCGGATCCTGGAGCGCATCCGCGTGGTGCGCTGCGAGGAGGCGCCGGAGGCGCTCGCGCGGGCCGACATCGTGTTCGAAGGCGTCACCGAGACGCTCGAGGCCAAACGCGACGCGTTCGCCCGCGCCTGCGCGCACCTGCGGCCCGAGGCGATCATTGCCTCGACCACCTCGTCGATGCTCGCCGACGCGCTCGCCGCGCTCGTCACCCGGCCGGAGCGCTTCCTCAACGCCCACTTCCTCAATCCCGCGTACCTGATCCCGCTCGTGGAGGTGAGCCCGGCGAAAAGCACGTCCGAGGAAACCTGGCTTCGCGTGAAGATCTTGCTCGAGTCGGCCGGCAAGGTGGTGGTGCGCTGCGCCCCCTCGCCGGGCTACATCGTGCCGCGCCTGCAGGCGGCGGCGATGAACGAGGCGGCGCGCCTCGTGGAGGAGGGCGTCGCCACGCCGGAGGACATCGACCGGGCGGTGCGCGCGGGCTTCGGGCCCCGCTACACCGCGATGGGGCTGTGCGAGTTCATCGACTACGGCGGCCTCGACATCCTCTATTACGCCTCGCGCTCCATGGCGCGCGCGCTCGACGCCCCGCGCTACGAGCCGCCGCCGATCATCGAGCGGCTGATGCACGAAGGCAAGCGCGGCGCGCGCGAAGGCCAAGGCCTCTACGACTGGCGCGGGCGCGACCTCGAGGCCTACCAGCGCGACCTGCTGCGCCGCTTCGCCACCCTGTTCGCCTCCCTGCAGCTCCTCCCGAAATCGAAATCGGGGTCAGGGTCGTAATTCAAGCCGGCGGGGAGGCGAAGCGCTCCGGCGGGACCTCGGTGAGGAGCTGGGGCGCGCCGTAGTCGCGCATGATGCGCCGGGGGTCGCGCTCGGTCGGGCGGCCTTCGAGGTCCGCGCCCAGATAGCGCGAGTGCCGCACCAGCCGGCTGCCGAAGTCCCGCTGTCGCGCCTCGTAGTGGGCGAGCGCCTCCGGAAGGGGATGGCGCGCCAGCGCATCGGCGAGGCACGCGGCGTCGATCGCCGCCTTGCTCGCACCCCCGGCCACGTGCGGGCGCACGAGGAAGGCGGCGTCGCCGAGCAGCGCCACGCGCCCGAAGACCAGGCGCGCGGATTCCATGTCGCTGATCGCCTGCAGGAGCGGCTGCGCGGCGCGCTCGACCACCGTCGCGACCGGCCCCGGCAGGAGCTCGCCCGCCTCGCGCCGCAGCGCCTGCACCACTTCCGGGCGGATGAGCGGCGGCGGGATCGACATGCCGTGATCGCGCCCCTGCGCATCCGTGAAGAGCTCGCGCACCGGCCGGCCGCCGCCGCGGTACCAAATGAAGTACGCCCCGTCCGGCACCGCCATGCAAAGCAGCATCTCGCCCGGCGGAAAGCAGAACACGATGCGCCCGCGCAGCGCCTCGAGCGTGGCGGGCGGCAGCTCCCGCTCGGGCACCAGGCCGCGCCAGGCGACATAGTCGGCAAAGCGCGGCTCGACCTGCGGCGCGAGCTGCCGCCGCGCGGTCGAGTGCGCGCCGTCGGCCGCGACGAGGAGATCGGCCGTTTCGCGCGCCCCGCCGGCGAAGATGGCGGTGACCGACCGCTCGTCCTGCTCCAGGTGCTCGAGCGTCATGCCGCGCCGGTAGATCCGCGGCGGCAGCGCGGCCTTGAGCGGCTGGTAGATGCGCGCCCAGGCGCTCGCCACCATCTGCCGCGGGTGCTCGAAGAGCACGCGGCCGTCGGGCGCCATCCATGCGAGCTTGGGCTGCACGATCGCCGCGGAGGCCTCGAAGCGCGCGCCCGCGCGCTCCATGATCGCGACCAGCTCGGCCGACACCGCGAGGCCCGCGCCGCGGCCGGCGAGGTCGCCGGCGGCGCGCTCGAACACCGCCACCTCCCATCCCGCCCGATGCAGCAGGCAGGCGGCGGCGAGCCCGCCGACCGATCCGCCGATGATGAGCGCCCGCATGATGAACCCAAGCCTACCGGTCCGCGGCGGGCCGTGCGAACATCGGCCGGAAATTCCACTCGGAGAACGACATGCTTTTTCCCACCACGCTCGTCGGCAGCTACCCGCAGCCGGAGTGGCTGATCGATCGCGAGAAGCTCGCCGGGCGCTTTCCGCCGCGCGTGCGGGCGAAGGAGCTGTGGCGCATTCCCGCGGCTTACCTGCCGGAGGCGCAGGACGACGCCACCGTGCTCGCCATCCGCGCGCAGGAGGCGGCGGGCCTCGACATCATCACCGACGGCGAGACGCGCCGCGAGAGCTACTCCAACCGCTTCGCCACCGCGCTCGAGGGCGTGGACATCGACAACCCCGGCACCGCGCTCGACCGCTCGGGCCACCCCAATCCCGTGCCGCGGATCGTCGGCCGGATCCGCCGCCGCCATGCGGTCGAAGTCGAGGACCTGCTCTTCCTGAAAGCCAACACGGACAAGGCCGTGAAGATGACCGTTCCCGGCCCCTTCACCATGTCGCAGCAGGCGCAGAACGACTTCTACAAGAGCGAGGAGGAGGCCGCCATGGACTACGCCGTGGCGGTGAACGAGGAGATCAAGGATCTTTTCGCCGCCGGCGCCGACATCGTGCAGATCGACGAGCCCTACATGCAGGCGCGCCCGGAGAAGGCGCGCCAGTACGGCCTGCGCGCGCTCAACCGCGCCCTCGAGGGCGTCAGCGGCGAGACCGCGGTGCACATCTGCTTCGGCTATGCGGCGATCATCCATGAGCGGCCCTCCGGCTACTCGTTCCTGCCGGAATTCGCCGGCTGCAGCTGCCGCCAGGTGTCCATCGAGACCGCGCAGTCGAACCTCGACTGCGCCGTGCTGCAGAAGCTCCCCGGCAAAAAGATCATGGTGGGCGTGATCGACCTCTCCGACATGGCCATCGAGACCCCGCAGAAAGTGGCCGAGCGCGCGAAGCGCGCGCTTCGCTTCGTGCCGAAGGAAAACGTCATCCTCGCCCCGGACTGCGGCATGAAATACCTGCCGCGCGAGGTGGCCTACGGCAAGATGCGCGCGCTCGTCGAGGGCGCCCGCCTGCTGCGCGCCGAGTACGCTTAGCTCAGCACGACCAAATCGACCTCGCGCTTGTCGGTGTCCCCCAGTTAGCGCAGGTCCATGGGATGGCCCTCGGAACATGGGGCCCTAGGGTGCTGCTGGCCGTCTCACGCTCGTCGCAGCCGATTGTTCATGGCTCGCCTGTCCTCTATCATTCAAATGCCGAGAGGAGAACCTGTGAACACCCGCGATCCGCACTCACTGATCGAAAAGCTGAAGCAGCTCGCCCCGGAACGGGTGGCAGAGGTGGAGGATTTCGTGGATTTTCTGCGCGCGCGCGATGAGGAGCGCTCTCTTGCGCGCACCGCGGCGCGTGCCTCGGAACCGGCGTTCGCCAAGGTGTGGGACAACGACGACGATGCCGCCTACGACCGGCTATAGCTTCGGCGATATCGTCTTAGTTCCTTTTCCCTTTACTGACCAGACGGGCACCAAGCGCCGCCCTGCGGTTGTCGTCTCGAGCCGCCGCTACCACACCGAGCGACCCGATGTCGTCATCATGGCGGTGACGAGCCAAATGCGCCCTGGCGGATTTGGCGAGGTGAGCGTCAAGGAATGGAAGGCTGCCGGATTGCTCAAGGCGTCGGTAATCAAGCCGGTGCTGGCGACCATCGATGCGACGCTCGTCGTCAGGACGCTCGGCCAACTCAAGGACGATGATCAGCAAGCCCTCCGGCTGGCGCTCAAAGGCATTCTCGGGTAGAGCGCAACGCCGTCACGCGCTCTGCGTCCGGACACGGGCAAAGCGCCTGGATGACGTTCAGGCGGCCGAGCGCAGGGGGGCGGTGGGCACCTTGGCCTGGTCGCGCGCCAGCTCCTCGCGCGTGGTGAGGCCGCGGAACCAGAGGGTCACCGCGGTGGAGCTGAGCACGATGAAGAGCGAATACAGCACCGGGATGAGGAGCACCTGCTGCTGCAGCTCGCCGCTGAAGGTGAGCACGACGATCAGGATGCCGAGCGGGCCGTTCTGGATTCCGGTCTCGAGCGCGATGGTGCGCGCGCGCCGCGGATCCTGGCGCAGGCCGCGCGCCAGGAAGTAGCCGAGCAGCATGCCGATGAGCCCGACGCCGATGGTCGCCGCGTACACCGGCGCGGGGGTGGTGGCGAGCAGCAAATGGTTGCGCGGCACCCAGGTGACGATGAGAAACAGGATCACCACCACGCCGAGCAGGCCGCCGATCAGCTCGATCGTGGCGCCGATGTTCGGGTTCCACTTGCGCAGCACGATGCCGATCAGCGTGGGCACGATCAGCACCACCAGGATCTGCGCGACGTTGCCCGCGGGGACCTGGAATTCGCCCGGCAGCCCGCGCAGCCCCGAGTAGAGCTCGAGCAGCGCCGGCGTCATGGCCACCGCCACCAGGGTCGAGCAGACGGTCATCATGATCGACAGCGCGAGCACGCCCTTGCTGAAGTAGGTGAAGATGTTCGAAGTCGTGCCGCCGGGCATGCAGCCCATCAAAATGAGGCCGATGGCGAGCGCCGGCGGCAGGTCGAGCGCCACCGCGATCAGGTAGGCGAGGAACGGCATGATGCCGTACTGGCACAGCAGGCCCACCAAGATCCCCTGCGGCTTGCGAAAGGCGATGAGGAAGTCCTTGAACGTGAGCGACGCGCCCATGCCGAGCATGATGAACAGCATCATCACGCCCAGCAGCCGGGTTTCGAGTTCGGTCAGCATCAGCCCGCGGCCTCCGTGCGCAGCGCCTTGCGCAGGATCTTGCCCACCGGCGTCTTGGGCAGCTCGCGGCGGAACTCGACGCTCCGGGGCACCTTGTAGTCCGTGAGGTAGCGCCGGCAGTGCTCGCGCACCGCCTCGGTGGTGCACTCGCCCTGCGGCACGATGTAGGCGCGCACCGCCTCGCCGGTCTGCGGGTCGGGCACCCCGATCACCGCGACTTCCTGCACCGCGTCCATGCCCGCGATCACGTCCTCGACCTCGTTCGGATACACGTTGAAGCCCGACACCAGGATCATGTCCTTCTTGCGATCGACGATGCGGTAGTAGCCGTCGGCGTCGACCACGGCCACGTCGCCCGTGTGCAGCCAGCCTTCGCGCAGGGTCTGCTCGGTTTCGTGCGGCCTTTGCCAGTAGCCCTGCATGACCTGCGGGCCCCGCACCACGAGCTCGCCCGGCGTCCCGGGCGGCACCGGCCGTCCGGCTTCGTCCACCAGCCGCACCTCGGTGCCCGGCACCGGGATGCCGATCGAGTCCGGCTTGCCCAGTCCGTCGATGGGATTGAAGCACACGACCGGCGAGGCCTCCGTCAGGCCGTAGCCCTCGGCGATCGCCGTGCCCGTAACGCGCCGCCAGCGCTCGGCGACCGCGTGCTGCAGGGCCGCGCCGCCCGCCACCGCCGCCTTCAGGCGGCGCGGCGGAAAGGCGGTGAACCACTCCTCGTTGAGGAGCGCGTTGAACAATGTGTTCACGCCGCTCACCCAGGTGATCGGGTAGTTGTCGAAGGCGCGCTGCAGATTCTGCACCGGCCGCGGGTTGGGCACGAGGATGTTGCGCCCGCCGGCGGCGTAGAAGCAAAGCAGATTGAACTGGAACGCGAAGATGTGATAGAGCGGCAGCGCGGTCAGCACGCACTCGCGGCCTTCCTCGATGTGCGAGCGGCCCATGGCGTAGGCCTGCTCCAGGTTCGCGAGCAGATTGCCGTGCGTGAGCATCGCGCCCTTGCTCGCCCCGGTGGTGCCGCCCGTGTACTGCAGCGCCGCCAGCGTCTGCGGCCCCTGGCCTTCTATGTACCCGCTATAGCGCGCCGCGCGCCCGGGGTCCGGGCCGAGCGCGGCCGCGCCCGCGGCGAGCGCCTCGCGCAGGCGCACATGGGGGACGCGGATGGGCGGCAGCACGCGGTTCCAGACCTTCATCACGCCGCGCACCACGGCGCGCGGCACCGGCGAGAAGAACTGCGTCACCTCGGCCACCACCACCTTGCGCAGCCTGGTGCTCGACAGGATGCCTTCCAGCTTGTTGGCGAAGAGATCGGCGATCACCAGCGCCTCGGCGCCCGAGTCGCGCAGCTGGTGCTCCATCTCGGCGGGGGTGTACAGGGGATTGGTGTTGACGAGCACGCAGCCCGCCTTGAACACGCCAAAGGCCGCCACCGGGTAGGCGAGGCAGTTCGGCGTCTGCAGCGCGACGCGCGCGCCCGGCTCGAGCCCGAGCTCCTCGCGCAGGTAGGCGGCGAAGGCGTCCGAATGCCGGTCGACGTCGCGATAGCTGAGGGAGCCATGCATGCCGTTCGGCAGGCAGGTGGTGAAGGCAATCTGCCCGGCGAAGCGCGCCGCGGCGTCGCGCGCGAGCTCGGCGAGGTGCCGCGCGCGCGGCTGTTGGTCAGAATCGCTGCGCAAAGGTGGACTTTGTCGTTTAGTGGTGGCGCGTAGCTTAGCCTCTGTGCGGCGAGACCGCGAGCGCATTGAGTAGAATGGCGCCCGCAACGCAACAACCTGCAGGGATACTGGTATGAAGAAAATCGCATTCACGCTCGTCGCGGTCGTGATTCTCGCTGCTTGCGCCGAGGGCAAGGGCCCGAGCAACCGGCCGTTCGAGTACTGGGAGAAGGGCGCGCTGACCGGAGCGGCCGCCGGCGCGGTCATCGGCGCCACGGCCTACCGCAAGAACCGCACGCGCGGCGCGATCGTCGGCGCGGTGGGCGGCGGCCTCGCCGGGGGCGCGGTCGGCGCCTACATGGACAGCCAGAAGCGCGACCTCGAGAAGAACCTCGCGGCGGAGATCCAGGCCGGGCAGGCGCGCGTCGACAAGCTGCCGAACGACGTCGTGCGCATCACCATGACCAGCCAGACGGCGTTCGACACGAACTCCACCGAGATCAAGCCGGGCTTCAACAGCACGCTCGACAAGCTCGCCGACGTGGTCGTGCGCTACGGGAAGACCACGCTCACCATCGTCGGGCACACCGACAACGTCGGCTCGGCGCAGTACAACCAGCAGCTCTCCGAGCGGCGCGCGCTGTCGGTGGCGCGCGCCTTCGAGGCGCGCAAGGTCGACCCGGTGCGCCTTGCCACCGCCGGCAAGGGGCTGCACGAGCCGGCGGCGAGCAACGCCACCGAGGCGGGGCGTGCGCAGAACCGCCGCGTCGAGATCTACGTCGAGCCGGTAGTGCAGGGCTGACGGCGTGAGCCAGGCGGGCAAGCCCGGCGGGCTCGGCAAGGGGCTCACCAACTACGGCGACCCCGCCTTTTCGCTTTATCTTCGGCGCTCCTTCGCGAAAAGCATGGGCTACTCGGGCGCGATGCTCGAGCGCCCGGTGGTCGGCATCGCCGACTCCAGAAGCGGTTTCAACAACTGCCACCGCCATTTCCCCGAGCTCATCGAGGCGGTGAAGCGCGGCGTGCTCGCCGCCGGCGGGCTGCCGATCGACTTCCCCACCGTGTCGCTCGGCGAGGTGTTCCTCAGCCCCACCTCGATGATGTTCCGCAACCTCATGTCGATGGACGTCGAGGAGATGATCCGCGCCCAGCCGATGGACGCGGTGGTGCTCGTCGGCGGCTGCGACAAGACCGTGCCCGCGCAGCTCATGGGTGCCACTTCGGCCGACCTTCCCGCGGTGCAGCTCCTCGCCGGGCCGATGATGCCCACCTCGTTCCAGGG
>DATLGR010000062.1:0-1599 GCA_035540415.1 Burkholderiales bacterium
TCGTCACGCCGCTCGGCGGCCTGTGGGCGGCGCGCTCGCGCCGCGAGGAGCTCGTGCGCCTCGCGGCCGAAGCCATGCACTGCCTGCGCCGCGAGGTCGACTACGCCGTCGTGCAGGGCTGGGTGCGCCTGCCCGAGCCGCCCCCGGACCGGGACGAAGCGCAGGTGTCCCGCGGCGCGGTGCTGCAGGCGCTGCTGGAGGTCAAGGAAGGCTGCCGCTCGAGCGCGCGGCGCGAGGTGGTGGCGCGCTGCTCGGTCCCCGCGTTCCTCGCGCGCTATACGCACCTCGCCGGCGCGTGCGCCGACGCGCGCGGCCTGGAGCGGGAGCTGTGGAGCCTCTACGGTCTCAAGGCGGCGCGCGCCGGCCCGCTCCCGCGCCGTGTGCGGTTTGAGTTCCGGGTATTCGCCACGGGGGAGGCGGCGCAGGCCGCGCTGCTCGGCGCGGCGCGCGCGGCCAGCGCGGCCGGCGCCACCGCCGTCCTGGCTGTGCGCGGCGCGACCGATGCGGCTGCCCTCGAGGCGGCGCTCGCGCAAGGCGGCGTGGCGGCGGTCGTGTCGTCCCCGTCTGAACCGGCGGCGGCGACGGGCGAGGCGCGGCTCCTGGTCGGCGAGCTTCTCGAGGCGCGCCGCCACGTGGAACGGGTCGCCGCGGCCTGCGGCGCCCGCTCGGCGGCGATCTTCCTCTCGCTCGACGACGAGCGCACGGCCGGCGCGCTGCCTCGCGGCTTCGCCGGCCTCGCGCGATGGCTCACCGGGGCTTCGCAGGAGGTTCCGTCGCCGCTCGCCACGCTGCTCGGGCGGCTGGCCTGTCGCAACGCCGAGCGCAGCCAGGCTTCGCTGCGGCAGGAGCTCGCCTCGCGCGAGCAGTACCTGCGCGACACCCTCGCCTTCGCCGGCGAGGGCGATTAGGGGGCTAGAGGAACTGCACCCGGCAGCGCACGCCGGCCGGGATGCGCTTCTCGCGGTTGGGCAGCTCGAGGCGCACGCCGAGGGTGCCGCTCGCGGCGTCGATGACCGGGTCGACGATGCTGACGGTGGTGGCGTAGCGCCCGCCGATGGGCGCTTCGGGAAGCACGATCGCGCGCTGCCCGCGGCGCACCTTGCCGAACATGGCCGCCGGCAGCACCGCCTCCACATGCAGCGGGTGCACCTCCGCGAGGCGCATGATGGGATCCTTGAAGCTGATGGCGCCGAACTCGCCGGGGCGGCGCATGGTTTCGATCACCACGCCGTCCACGGGGCTGCGGATGGTGCGCAGCGCGAGCACCTCCTTCGCCCGCAGCGCCTCCAGCTCGGCCAGGCGCTGGTTCTCGCGCGCCCGCAGCAGCTCCTCGGAGGCGAGCCGGAACTCGGCCTGCGCCTCGTCGCGCGCATTGGCGGAGATGAAGTTCTGGCGGAAGAGCTCCTGGGCGCGCTGCAGCTTCTTGCCCGCGATGTCCAGGCGCGCCTCGGCGAGATTGATGTCGCCCATGTTCTTCGCGCGGCTTTCGGCCAGCGCCAGCGACGCGCGCTCGGGTCCGGACTCCAGCGTGACCAGGACCTGCCCGCGCGCGATGAGGTCGCCGCGCTTGACCTGGACCGACTCGATCACCGCCTCCAC
>DATLGR010000063.1:0-7237 GCA_035540415.1 Burkholderiales bacterium
CTTCTCGACACCCTGCCGCAGGCTCGCCATGCGGGCCGCGTTCTCGCGCCCGGCGCGCGCCGCGTCGGGGCTGCTCGTCTCGACGGCGAACACGGCGAGCGCATAATCGGGCGCCACGCGCAGCTCGCCGACGCCCACCGCGGAGACCTGCGGCACGGCCGAGGTCTGCGCATGGGCGGGCAGGCCCGCCATCGCGGCGCTCACCAGGAGAAGGCGGAGCAGTCGAGCAGCCATGTGACCGATTCTAAGGCGCCCGCGGGCTCAGCCGCCGAGCGCGCGGAAGAGATCGGCGACGGCGGCGCGTTGCGCCCGCAGGGCCTCGATGCGCGATAGCTCCGCCGCGAGCAGGCCGCGTTCCGCGTCGAGCACGTCGAGCTGGCTCGCGATGCCGGCGTGGTAGCGCAGGCGCGCGAGGCGCAGCGTGTCGGCGAGCGCGCTGGCGCGCGTCGATTCTGCGTCGAAGGCCTCGCGCGCGCGGGCCTGGGCGGCGAGCGCGATGCGCACTTCGGCAAAAGCCGTCTGGATGGCCTTCTCGTACTGGGCCAGCGCGGCGCGGTTGCGCGCCTCGGCCGCCTCGGTGCGCGCCTCGAGGCGCCCGCCGTTGAAGATCGGCTGGGCGGCGCTTGCCGCGACGAACCACAGGCCGGCCGGTCCGGTGAAGAGGGTCGACAGCGCGGCGCTCTCGACGCCGAGGGCGCCCGTGAGGGCGATGGAAGGAAATCGCTCCGCGCGCGCCACGGCGACGCGCGCGTGCGCGGCGGCGAGGCTACGCTCCGCCGCGACGAGATCCGGGCGCCGCAGGAGCAGTTCCGAGGGCAGCCCCGGCGGCAGCACCGCGGGTCCGGGCGTCTCGCCGAACGCGGCGGTGCGCAGGATGCCGGTCTCGAGCATGCGCCGGGGACTGCGGCCGAGCAGCGCGGCGAGCGCCGTTTCCTCGGTCTCGCGGGCGCGCTGGAGCGGCGGGAGCTGCGCGCGCACCGCGGCGGCCTCGGCTTCGAGCTGGCGCAGGTCGTACTCCGAGATGACGCCGCCGTCGTAGCGCCGGCGCTGCAGCTTGAGCGCCTCCTCGCGCAGGGCGATGGTGCGCCCGGTCACCGCGATCTGCTCGTCGAGCGCGCGCAGCGCGAAGTAGGCGCGCGCCACCTCGGCGACGAGCGCAAGGCGCACGGCCTCGCGCGCCGCTTCACTCGCGGCGAGCTCGGCGCGCGCGGCTTCGGTTCCCGCGCGGATGCGGCCGAAAAGGTCGACCTCGTAGGAGATGTTGAGCGCCGCCTGGTGGGTCGTGAACTCGCGCGGCATCCCGGGAAACGAAGTCGCGGTGCGCTGCGAGAGGCCCTGGCGCGTGGCGCCCGCCTGGGCGCCGATGCTGGGCGTCGCGCCGGAGCGCGCCTCGGCCAGCAGCGCGCGGGCCTCGTCGACCCGGGCCGCCGCAATCAGGAGGTCGCTGTTCCGGGACAGCGCTTCGTCGGCAAGCACGTCGAGTTGCGGATCGCCGTAAATGCGCCACCAGCGCCCGTCTTCGGCAAAGCGCGGCGCGGGCGCGGCGCCGCGCCAGGCGTCCGGCAGCTCCACGGCGGGCGGCTGGTAGGGCGCCTGGGTGGCGCAGCCGGCCACGAGCAGGACGGCGAAAACGGCCTTATTCATGCGCCTTGCGCGCCGCGCCGATCTCGCGCTTGATCTCGGCGGTGGAGCGCTTCTCCGTCAAGTGCCGGTCGGTCATCAGCTTGAAGAACATCGGCACGAAGAAGATCGCGAGGAAGGTCGCGGCGATCATCCCGCCCATCACGCCGGTGCCGACGGAATGGCGCGCGGCGGCGCCGGCGCCGGTGGAAATCGCGAGCGGCAGCACGCCGAGGATGAAGGCAAGCGAGGTCATGAGGATGGGACGGAAGCGAAGGCGCGCCGCTTCCACCGCGGCGGCGGAGGCCGACAGGCCCTGCTGGTGCTTGAGCACTGCGTACTCGACGATCAGGATGGCATTCTTCGCCGCGAGGCCGAGCAGCGTGACGAGGCCGATCTGGAAGTAGACGTCGTTGGTCAGCCCCCGCAGCCACACCGCGGCGAGCGCGCCGAAAGTGCCGAAGGGCAGCGCGAGCAGCACCGAGAGCGGAAGCGACCACTTCTCGTAGAGCGCGGCGAGGATCAGGAACACCATCAGCACGGCGGCGGCGAGGGCGATCCCCGAGGTGCCGGCCGAGCGCTTCTCCTGGTAGGAGGCGCCGGCCCAGTCGTAGCTGAACTCGGGCGGCAGCGTCTGCGCGGCGATGCGCTCCACCGCGGCGATCGCCTGGCCGGTCGACACGCCCGGCGCGCCCTGGCCGAAGAGCTTCACCGCGGGCAGGTTGTTGAACCGGTCGAGCGAGTCGGGCCCTGCGCTGTAGCTCACCCTGGCGAGCGAGGCGAGCGGGACCATGGCATCGGCGGAATTGCGCACGTAGACCTTGCCGATGTCGTTCGGCCGATGGCGGTAGGCCGGGTCGGCCGACATCAGCACCTGCCAGGTGCGGCCCAGGCGGTTGAAGTCGTTCACATAATAGGTACCGAGCGTCGCGGCGAGCGTGCCGTACAGCTCCTCCAGCGGGACGCCGAGCGCCTTTGCCTTCTCGCGGTCGACGTCGACGCGCAACTGCGGCGCGGCCGCGCGCCAGGGCGTCTGCACGCCGCCGAGCATCGGCTCCTTGGCGGCGGCGCCCATGAACTCGCCCATTACCTGCGCCATGCGCGCCGGCCCGCCCTCGCCGCGGTTCTGAAGGTAAAGCTCGAATCCCCCGGCCGTGCCCAGGCCGAAGATCGCCGGCGGCGGGAAAGCGAATACCAGCCCCTCGTTGATGTGCGCGGTCTTCATGAAGAACTCGCCCACGAGCTCGCGCGTCGTGACGCGGCGCTCGTCCCAGTGCTTCTGGGTGACGAAGATGGTGGCCGCATGGTTGCGAAAGCCGTTGCCGAGGAGGTCGAATCCGGTGAACGCCACCACGTCCTGGTTGGCCGGATTGGACCGGATCGCCTTGACCACCTCGCCCACCACCCGGTCGGTGCGCTCGAGCGTCGCGCCGTCGGGCAGCACCACCGCCGCGATGTAGAAGCCCTGGTCCTCGTCGGGCACGAGGCTGCCGGGCGTGATGCGCCACAGGCCGAGGGCCGCCGCCACCATCGCCGCGAAGAGGGCGAGGCCGATCCCGCCGCGGCGGATGATCCAGGCGACGCCCGACTCGTAGCGGTCGGTGGCCGCGCCGAAAAAGCGGTTGAAGGCGGCGAAGAAGCCGCGACGCGCGCGGCCGCCGGGCTTGAGGACGATGGCGCAGAGCGCCGGCGTAAGCGTGAGCGCGACGATGCCGGAGATCACTACCGCGATCGAGATCGACACCGCGAACTGGCGGTAGAGCTCGCCCGCGAGGCCGCCCAGGAAGGCGATCGGTACGAATACCGCGCACAGTACGAGCACGATGGCGACGATCGGGCTGGTCACCTCCTGCATCGCCTTGATGGCCGCCTCGCGCGGCGCGAGGCCCTCCTCGTGCATGATGCGCTCGACGTTCTCGAGCACCACGATGGCGTCGTCGACCACGATGCCGATGGCGAGCACGAGGCCGAAGAGGGTCAGGGTGTTGATCGAGTAGCCGAGCAGGAACAGCCCCGCGAAGGTGCCGATCAGCGACACCGGCACCGCGGCGAACGGAATCAGCGTCGCGCGCCAGCTTTGCAGGAAGAGGTACACGACCAGGAACACGAGGAGCATCGCCTCGAGCAGCGTCTTCAGCACCTCGCGGATCGAGACCTCGACGAAGCGCGTGGTGTCGTAGGGAATCGAATAGGCGAGCCCGGCCGGGAAGCGCTCGGCCGCATCGGCCAGGGTGCGCCGCACCTCGCCCGCGACCTCGAGCGCGTTGGCGCCCGGCTGCAGGAAGATGCCGACCAGCGTGGTCGGCTCGCCGTTCACCCGGCCGATGAAGTCGTAGTCCTTCGCGGCGAGCTCCACCCGCGCCACGTCCTTCAGCCTCAGCGCCGAGCCGTCGGCGTTGGCGCGCAGGATGACCTCGGCGAACTGCTTCGGATCGGCGAGGCGGCCCGGCGTGGTGATCGTGTACACGAGCTCCTGCCCGGCCGGCGCGGGCGATTGCCCGACCTTGCCGGCGGCGAACTGGGCGTTCTGCTCGTGGAGCGCACGCACGATATCGGCCGCGGTCACGCGGTGCTGCGTCATGCGGTCGGGCAGCAGCCAGATGCGCATGGCGTAGTCCTTCGCACCCCAGTTCTGCACGCTGGTGGTGCCCGGCACGCGCTTGAGGCGATCCAGCACGTTGAGGGTCACGTAGTTCGAGACGTAGATGTCGTCGAAGCGCCCGCCCGGCGAGTAGAAGGCGATCACCTGGAGGAAGGCCGAGGAGCCCTTCTCGACCGTCACGCCCTGGCGGCGCACCTCGAGCGGCAGGCGCGGCTCGGCCTGCTTCACCCGGTTGTTGACGTTGAGCGCCGCCTTGTCGACGTCGGTGCCGATCTCGAAGGTGACCTGGATCTGCACCATGCCGTTCGAGCTGGAGGTGGAACTCATGTAGAGCATGTGCTCGACGCCGTTGATCTGCGCTTCCAGCGGCGCGGCGACGGTCTGCTCGAGCACCTCGGCCGAGGCGCCGGGATACATCGCCGTCACGGTGACCACCGGCGGGGCGATCTCCGGATACTGGGCGATCGGCAGCGTGCGGATCGCCGCGAGCCCCGCCAGCACGATGAACACCGAGAGCACCGCCGCGAAGATCGGACGGTCGATGAAAAAGCGGGAGAACATCCGCTTACGTTCGCTAGTTAATTCTTTTGGACTGCCTTGACCGGCGACCCGGGTCCCAGCTTCATCACGCCATCCACGATGACCTGCTCGCCGCCCTTCAGGCCCGAGGTCACGATCCACTCGTTACCCCACCAGTCGCCGAGCTCGACCGGGCGCGGCTCGGCCTGGCTCTGGCCGTTCACCACGTAGACGAACTTGCCCTTCGGGCCTTCGAGCACCGCACGCTGCGGCACGGTGAGCGCGTCGGGGCGCACGCCGCCGCGCAGCACGACGCGGACGAACTGCCCCGGCCGCAGGCGCCCGTCGGGATTGGGCAGCTCGGCGCGCGCCTCCTGCGTGCCGGTGGCCGGAGAGATGCGCACGTCGGCGAAGTCGAGCCGTCCGGCGCGCGGATACATGCTGTCGTCCGCAAGCCGCACCTGCACCTCGAAGGCACCGTTCTTCGGCAGTTTCAGGCGCCCGGCCGCGACCTCGGCCTGCAGCCGCGCCTGCTCGTTGTCGGGGATGCCGAAATTGACCCAGATCGGATCGACCTGCACCACCGTGGCGAGCAGCACGTCGGGCCCCGACACGAGCGAACCCTCGGAGCGCTGGGCCCGCCCGGTGACGCCCGCGATCGGCGACTCCACCCGCGTATAGCGCAGGTTGAGCCGCGCCTCGGTCAGGCGCGCCTGCGCCGCCTTGAGGTCGGCGGCCGCGATCGCCTCCGCCGAAGCCGCATCGTCGTGGTCTTTCTGGCTCACCGCCTTTTCGGCGTACAGCGGCCTCATGCGCGCCGCGTTGCGCCGCGCCTGCTCGAGGCGCGCCTCGGCCGCCGCCACATCCGCCTCGGCCCGCGCGAGCGCGGCTTCATACGGCGCGCGGTCGATGGTGAAGAGCGACTGGCCCTGGCGCACGCCCTCGCCTTCCCTGAAGTTGCGCGACTCGAGGATGCCCGTCACGCGCGCGCGCACTTCCACTTCGCGCGAGCCCACCGTCTGGCCGGTGTACTCGAACGAGACGGGCAGCGCGCGCGCCTCGACCGTCACGACGTTGACGAGCGCCGGCGGCATGCCGCCGGGGCCTTTGCTCTCCTGCGCGCCTCCCGGGCTGCACGCGGCGACGGCCAAAGCGAGCGCTACTGCGGCAATCGCTGGGAAATACATAGGGGCGCGATTCTAGAAAAGGGCGGGCGGTCAATATTGCAGCTGTAATCAGCCGCCGGTCAGGGCCTGGACGATGATGACTTCGTCCTCGGGGGCGAGCGGCCGGGCGAGGTCGAACACCTGCTCGCCCTTCACGAACACGCGCACGTGGCGGCGGACGCGATCCTGCTCGTCCACCATGCGAAACCGGATGCCGGGGTACTGGCGGTCGAGGTCGGCGAAGAGCGCGCCCAGCGTCGCGCCGCTCGCCTCGACGTGCGCGCCGCCGGTGTAGGAATGCAGCGGGCTCGGGATCAGCACCTTCATCCGGCCTGCGCCGTCTCGACCGCATAGATCTCCGGCAGGTGGCGCGCGATGCACGTCCAGCTCGCCCCTTCGTCGCGGCTCGCCCAGAGCTCGCCGCTCGTGGTGCCGAAGTACAGGCCCGCCGGATCGCCCGAGTCGGCGCTCATCGCCTGGCGCTTCACCGTCCACCACGCCTGCTCGCGCGGCAGGCCCTCGTCCTGCCGCTGCCAGGTCTCGCCGCCGTTGCGCGTGACGTACGCCGCGGGCCTGCCCTGCGGGCTGGTGCGCGGCCACACCGTGCCGCCGTCCATGGGGAACACCCATGCCGTGTCCGGATCGCGCGGATGCACCACCATCGGGAAGCCGATGTCGCCGACCTCGGCCGGCATGCTGCGCCCAATGCGCTGCCAGGTGCGCGCGGGCCGATCGAGGCGGTAGATGCCGCAGTGGTTCTGTTGGTAGAGCCGGTCCGGGTTGCCGGAAGCGATGCGCAGGCAATGCGGATCGTGGAACGTCGGCTGCGAGCCATCGAAGCCCTCCACCACTTCAAGGCCGTCGAGCAGCGGCCGGAAGGTCTTTCCCCCGTCGGTGGATTCATGCACGCCGCCGCCCGACATCGCGAAATACATGCGCGCGGGATCGCGCGGGTCGACGAGCACCGAGTGCAGCTTCGGCCCATCGGGGGTGCCGTCCTGCACCGTGCCCATCCACTCGCGATACTGCGGATCGTCGTTGATCATCGAGAACGGCGCCCAGGTGATCCCGCCATCCTCGGAGCGGAACAGGCCCTGCGGCGAGGTGCCGGCGAACCACACGCCGGGCTGCGAGGCATGGCCCGGCGTAAGCCAGAACGTGTGGTCGACCGCGCGGCCCTTTCCATGTTCGACCTTGGCAAAGGCCGGCGGCCGCTCCGCCTCCTTCCAGCTGCGGCCAAGATCGGTGGAGCGGTAGATCGTCGGTCCCAGGTGGCCGGTGCTCGCGGCGGCGAGCAGCGTGCGCCGGTCGCGCGGATCGAGCACCAGGT
>DATLGR010000064.1:0-4750 GCA_035540415.1 Burkholderiales bacterium
TGCTTGCGGAGCCCACCAGCGTCCAGCCGCCCTGGTAGGCGCCGCGGCGGCCCGGCGGCGCGAGGCGCGCCACCGCCGCCGGCACCGCCGAGCTGAACACGATCTCGCCGAAGCTGAAAATCACGGTGCCGGCGATGAGCGCCGCGCCGGCGTGGGGAATCCAGCCGTAGCAGGCGAAGCAGGCCGCGACCAGGAAGGCGGCCCAGCCGAGCCAGCGAAACGGTCCCAGAATCTCCATGCGCGCGGCGACCGGCACCGCGAGCAGGGCGACGATGATGCTGTTCGCCCCGAGCACCAGGCCGATGAATCCCTCGCCCAGGCCGCCGTCGGCGGCGAAGAGCGGTGAGACGAAAGCCACCAGCCCCATGCCGAAGGGAAAGACGAAGGCGATCGCGGCGAAGCCGACGAACGTGCGGTCGCGGAACACCGAGAGCGCATTGCGGTAGAAGGCGCCCTCCTCGCGGCCGCGCTCGAGCGGCAGCGGGCCGCGCAGGCCGAGCCCGTATAGCGCCGCCACGGCGAGGTAGCCGGCGGCGCTCAGCACGGCGAGCCAGGCGTAGCTGCGCTCGGCGACGAAGCCGGCCGGCATCACCGCGAGCGTGTATGCGACGCTCACCGCGGTGTAGTTGACGGCGAGCGCCGACTGGCGCCGCGCCGGCGGCGCGAGGTCGAGCAGCAGCGCCGTTCCCACCGGCATCTTCACCGCGCTCACGAGGCCCATGGCGATGCTCCAGGCGAACAGGCTCGCCGGCCCCTGCACCAGCAGGAAGCAGGGCAGCACCGCGGCGGTGGCGAGCGAGGCCGCGATGAGCAGCGGCCGCCGCCCGGCGCGGTCGCTCCAGGCGCCAAAGAGCGGCGCCGCCACCCCGCGCAGCAGGTTCTCGGCGAGGAAGGCGAGCCCCACGGTGGCGAGCGCGATGCCCGCCTCGCGCACGAACCAGATGCCGAGGAAAGTCACCAGGCTCATCCGCGCGGCGACGGAGAGGAAGTTCGCCGCGACGACGACCCGGATCTGGGCGCTCAGAAGCCCCAGTAGTCCAGGCCTTCGGGCAGCGGCTCGCCGATGGTGAGCGAGGCGAGCTTGGCGTACTGGCCCTCGGAATAGAGCAGCGGCTTGCCCTTCTGCCCGAAAAGCATCTGCTCCACCAGGCCGAGGAAGATGGTGTGGCTGCCGTGCACCATCTTCTTCACGATCCGGCAGTCGAAGCTCACCAGCGCCTCGATGAGCACCGGCGAGCCGGTCGCAAGGCGCGTCCAGTTGCCCGCCTTGAAGCGCGCCTCGCCGCTTTGCGCGCCGCTGAAGGTGGTGGAGAGCTCCCAGTCCTCCGCGCGCAGCACGTTCACGCAGAACGCCTTCGCCTTGGCGATGGCGCCGTGCGTCGTGGCGAGCTTGTTGACGCACACGAGCACCGTGGGCGGCTCCGCGGTGGCCGAGCACACCGCGGTGGCCGTCATGCCGTAGCGGTGCCCCGCGTGCGCGGTGGTGATGATGCTGACGGCGCCCGCGAGGGAGCGCATGCCGGCCTTGAACTGGCCGGCGTCGACGGGCTTGGGATCCACGGCGCGCATTCTACCTTCGCGTGCTCGCCGCCTCAGGCGCGCAGGTTGACGAGCACGATGCCGAGCGCGACCAGCGCCGCGGCGGCGGCGAAGGCCAGCCCCAGCGGCTCGGCGAGGAACAGCACGCCGAAGAGCACGCCGAACATCGGCGTGAGAAACGACAGCACGCTCAGCCGCGCCGCCCAGTAGCGCGTGAGCAGCCAGAACCACGCGAGATAGCTCGCGAAGGCGACGATCACGCCCTGGTAGGCGAGGCTCGCCAACGCCACCGGGGTGAGCGCCGTCACCCCCGGCTCGCGCAGCAGCCACGAGGCGAGCGGCAGCACCGCCGCCGACACCGCGAGCTGGTAGAAGAGCACCTTGGTGGCGCTCGCCGCACCCAGGCGCGTGGCGCGGATGAGCACGGTGGTCGCCGCCCAGAAGACGGCGGCGATCACGCCGCAGGCGTCGCCGAGCAGCGTGTCGCGCCCGGCGGCGAATCCCTGGCCGAAAGCGAGCACGATGCCGGCGAACGCGACGAGCACGCCGAGCCACTGGCGCGGCCCGAGGCGCTCGCCGCGCACGAAGAAGTGCAGCCCCAGCGCGGTAAGCGGCGGCGCGAGGTACACGAACACCGACATGCGGGAGGCGTTGGTGTGGCCCAGGCCCGCGTAGATGAATACGAACTCCAGCGCGAACAGCAGCCCCGCGGCGATCCCCGGCCACAGCGTGGCATCGCGCCCGAAGAGCGAAAGCCCGCGCCAGCGCGCCCACGCGAGGAGCAGCGCCGTGGCGACGATCGAGCGGATCGCCGCCTGCATCACGAGCGACACGTCCTCCGCGATCCACTTCACCGTCACCTGCTGGAAGCCCCAGAGCGACGTGAGCACCAGCATCACGGAGATGGCGACGCGGTCGAGCGCACGCCGGTCTTGACTCATCGCCGCGATTTTGGCGTACCATGGGTTCATGCCGCGAAGGAAGAAGCCCGCCGTTTCGCGCGAGGAGCCGGTCGAGCGCATCGTCAAGCGCCCCGATGGCTACTACCTCGAGAAGCGCTCGGGCGAGCTGAGCGGCCCCTACCAGACGCGCGCCGAAGCGGAGGCCGACCGCCTGGCCGGCGGCGCCGCGGAGGACGAGTTCGGCGCCGGCGCGAGCCTGCAGGAAGCCGAATCCGAGCTCGGCGTTTCCGACTGGATCGATCCCGACACCGGCGGCCCCGCCGAGGACGGCATCCCGCGCCTGGAAGATCACTAGCCGAGGAGGCTGGTGACCTGCTCGATCTCCACCGGCTTGACGAGATAGGCGTCGAAGCCGGCTTCCCTGGCGAGCTCGCGGTCGCGCGGCTGGCCCCAGCCGGTGACCGCCACCAGGATGCTCGCCGAGGTTTCGGGCAGGCTGCGCAGGCGCCGCGCGAGGTCGCGGCCGTTCAGCAACGGCAGCCCGATGTCGAGGAACGCGAACTCGGGTCGGAACGCCTCGGCCGCGGCGAGCGCCGCGGCGCCGTCGTGCTCCACGCGCACTTCGTGCCCCTGCCGGCGCAGCACGAGCGCCAGGCTTTGCGCGAAGTCCTGATTGTCGTCGGCGATGAGGATGCGCCGCTTGGCCGCCCCGGCGGCGGCCCGCGCGGAGGCGGGCTCGCGGCCGGTGGCGGTCTGCGCCGCGACGCCGGGGATGCGTACCACGAACTCGGCGCCGCGGCCCTCCCCGTCGCTTTGCACCTGCAGCGTGCCGCCGTGCAAGGCCACCAGGTGCCGGCTGAGCGAGAGTCCCACGCCGAGGCCCGAGGCGCTGCGTTCCAGGCTCCGGTCGCCCTGCGCGAACATGTCGAAGATGCGCTCGAGCTCCCCGGGCGGGATGCCGATGCCGTTGTCGCGCACGCGCGCCACCAGCTCGGTGCCTTCCAGGCCAACGTGCAAGTCGATGCGCCCGGCGCGCTGGGTGAACTTCGCCGCGTTGTTGAGCAGATTGAGCAGCACCTGCGCGAGGCGCGTGGGGTCCACGTTCACCTGCACCTCGGGCGGCGGCAGCTCGGTGTGCAGCGCATGGCCGCGCGCGTGGATCGCCGGCCCGGCCGCCTCGAGCGCGTTCTGCGCCACCGCCAGCAGCGACACGCGCTCGCGGCGCAGCGCGAGCTTTCCCGTGCTGATGCGCGACACGTCCAGCAGGTCGTCCACCAGTCGCACCATCTGGGTGAGCTGGCGCTCGATCACCGCGCGGGCCTCGGCGCCCGCCGCCGGGTCGTCGCCGGCCGCCTGGAGCAGGTACAGGGCGTTGCGGATCGGCGCGAGCGGATTGCGCAGCTCGTGCGCCAGCGTCGCGAGGAACTCGTCCTTGCGCCGGTCCGCCGCGCGTAGCGCGTCCTCCGCGTCGATGCGCTCGCGCATCTCGCGCAGCAGCGAAGCGTTGCTCGCCTCCAGGGCCTGCGAGCGCGCGCGCACCTCGTCGAGCATGCCGTTGAAGGCGTCCGCCAGCACGCCCACCTCGTCCTCGGTGGTGCGGGCGGCGCGCGCCGAGTAGTCGCGCTGGTCCACCACCGCGCGCGCCGCGGCGGCGACCTCGAGGATGGGGCCGGTGACCGCGCGCTGCAGCCACGCCGAGAGCGCCAGCGCGCTCGCCAGCGCGGCGCCGATCACGAGCGCCATGATGCCGAGGTAGTCCAGCATGCGGTCGCGCAGCCCGTAGCGCGCGCTGAGGTACACGGTGCCGAGCGCGTCGCCGCGCTCGCGCACCGGGTGAAAAATGTTCAGCCGGTCGCCGGCGACCGCATGCCCCGGCGGCCCGGCGCGCTCCGGTACCGGCTCGCCGGCACGGGCGAACGACGCGAACAGCGCCCCCTCCGCGGTATAGAGCGCCGCACCGATGATGTCCGGGCGCGCGTGCAGCACGGCGAGGTCGCGTTCGGCCTCCTCCTTGCTGTTGAAGGCGAGCGCCGCGGCACTGGCGCGCGCCAGGATCTCCGCCTGCGTGCGCACGTCGGCCAGGCGCGCGTCGCGGTAGTCGCCAACGTTGTAATAGAAGAGCGCCGCCGCATTGACGAGCAGCGCGACGCTCGTCGTGGCGAGGACCACAGCGAGGAGCTTGCCGCGGATCGAGCGGCGCAGCGCGCCGGGCAGCCTCACGGCCGCTCCCGCTGCACGGCCTGCGCCACGGCGAGCATGCGCGGGCTCACGCGCAGAGCGCGGCGCTCGGCCGCATCGAGCGCCACCTC
>DATLGR010000065.1:0-1759 GCA_035540415.1 Burkholderiales bacterium
GTCCCAGGCTCTTCACCGGCACGCCGAAGCGGGCCGACGCGCCGCACAGGCGCAGGTCGCATTGCGTGGCGAGCAGCAGGCCGCCGCCCACGCAGGCGCCCTGGATGAGCGCGACGGTGGGATGCCGGCAGGCGGCGAAGGCCTGCAGGGCGGCGGCGATGCGCTCGCCGTAGCGCTTGGCCTGCCGCGCGTCGGCGCGCTCGTGCGGGAACGAGGCGATGTCGGCGCCCGCGGCGAAGGCCTGCTCGCCCGCGCCGCGGACCACCACGCAGCGCAGCGTCTCGTCCTGGTCGAGCTGCGCCGAGACGACGGCAAGCCGCTCCCACATGGCGGCATCCAGCGCGTTCAGGCGCGCGGGATTGGACAGCACGAGCGTCGCGACGTCGCCCTCGCGCGAGGCGTTCACCTCACCCATGGCGCCTCACCGGTAGAAGAGATCCACGAGGAAGGTCGTCGTCCACGGCACGTAGGTTACCAGCAGCAAGGTCGCGAGCAGCACACCGATGAACGGCACGTTGGCGCGCGTGACGTCCCAGACGTTCGCCTTGGCGATCGAGCAGGTGATCATCAGCACGCTCGCCACCGGCGGGGTCTGCTGGCCGATCGCCAGGTTCAGCGTCACCACCACGCCGAAGTGCACCGGGTCGATGCCGACCGCCTGCACCACCGGCATGACGATCGGCACCACCAGGATGATGGCGGCGGCCGAATGCAGGAACATGCCGATGAAGAGAAAGAACACGTTCATCATGGCGAGCACCAGCCACGGGCTGGTGGTGATCCCGGCGATCTCGCGCGCCAGCGTCTGGGGAAGCTGCGCTTCGGTGAGGTACAGGCCGAGCAGCGCGGAGGCCGCCACGAGCAGCATCACCGCGCCCGTCTGCACGCCGCCCTCGATGATCGCCGCGCGCAAATGGCCCCAGTCGAGCTCGCGGTAAATGAACAGCCCGATGACGAGCGCAGCCACCACCGCCAGCGCAGCCCCCTCGGTCGCGGTGACGATGCCGCCGAAGATGCCGCCCAGGATGATGATGGGCAGCGTCAGCGCCCAGAAAGCGTCCAGGAACGCGCGGCCGAGCTTGCGCAGCTGGAACACCTCCTCGACCGGCCAGCCGTAGCGCACGGCGTAGACGTAGCACAGGCCCATCATGAACAAGGCGGCCAGCAGTCCCGGCACGATGCCGGCCACGAAAAGCTGCACCACCGAGGTTCCCGCCATCACCGCGTACAGGATCATGGGGATCGAGGGCGGAATGATGATGGCGAGCGAGGCGCTGGAGGAAGTCACCGCAGCGCTGAACGCCGCCGGATAGCCGCGCCGCTTCATCGCCGGAATGAGGATCGAGCCGGTGGCGGCCACGTCGGCCACCGCCGACCCGGAGATTTCGGCGAAGAAAACGGACGTGAGCACGTTTACCTGCGCGAGCGCCCCGCGCAGCGAGCCGAGCAGGGCATAGGCGAAGTCGATCAGCCGGCGCGAGATCCCGGACGTGTTCATGATGGCGCCGGCCAGGATGAACAGCGGAATCGCGATCAGCGGAAAGCTGGTCGCGCCCTGAAAGAGGGTGATCGCGACGTTCGGCAGGGCTGTCGTCCCCTGCGCGACGAGGATCGCCGCCACGGCCGCGATGCCGAGCGCCACCGCGATCGGCACGTTGATCAGCACGAGCGCCACGACGCACAGGAATACCAGGAAGGCGATCACGCCGCGCGCGCCTCGCGCAGGATGTCGGGCAGCGCGAGCGCCTGCGCGATGATG
>DATLGR010000066.1:0-1696 GCA_035540415.1 Burkholderiales bacterium
AGCAGGCGCTCGAGCATCGGCAGCGCGAGCTCCGAGTGCCGGTGGACCGCCCGGCGCTCGAGCGCGGCGATCTCGCCGCCCTGCCACAGCGCCACGCTGCACCACTCCGTCGAAGTCTCGATCGCCGCGAACCGCATGCCCGATTCTATATACTGCCGCCCCATGAGCGAGCATCGCATCGCCGTCCTCCCGGGCGACGGCATCGGGCGCGAAGTGGTGCCCGAAGGCGTGCGCGTGCTCGAGGCCGCGGCCGCGAGGCACGGCCTGCGCCTCGCCTTCACCGAGTTCCCGTGGAGCTGCGACTGGTACAAGGCCCACGGCCGCATGTGCCCGGAAGACGCCCCCGACGTGCTGCGCCGCTTCGACGCGGTCTACTTTGGCGCGGTCGGCAATCCCGCGCTGGTGCCCGACCACATCGCCGTGTGGGGTCTGCTCATCAACTTCCGGCGCTGGTTCGATCTCTACGTGAACCTGCGCCCGGTGCGCCTGTTCCAGGGCATGCCGTGCCCGCTCGCCGGCCGCAAGCCCGGCGACATCGACTACGTGGTGGTGCGCGAGAACACCGAGGGCGAGTACGGCGGCGTGGGCGGGCGGCTCTACGAGGGCACCGAGCGCGAGGTCGTGACCCAGCTTTCGGTCTTCTCGCGCAGGGGCACCGACCGCATCATGAAATACGCCTTCGAGCTGGCGCGCTCGCGCCGCAAGCACCTGACCTCGTGCACCAAGTCGAACGGCATCTCGATCACCATGCCGTACTGGGACGAGCGTTTCGCCGAGATGGCGCAGCGCTATCCCGACGTGCGGGCGGACCAGTACCACGTCGACGGCCTGACCATCCAGCTGGTGCTCAACCCCGAGCGCTTCGACGTCATCGTGGCGTCGAACCTCTTTGGCGACATCCTCTCGGACCTCGGCCCGGCCACCGCCGGCACCATCGGCATCGCCGCCTCGGGCAACATCAATCCCGAGCGCACCGCGCCGTCGATCTTCGAGCCGGTGCACGGCTCGGCGCCCGACATCGCGGGCCGCGGCATCGCCAACCCGCTGGCCGCCATCTGGTCCGGCGCGATGATGCTCGAGCACCTCGGACACCCGGAAGCGGCCGCCGACGTGGTGCGCGCCATCGAGCGCATCATCCTGGAGGGGCCGCACACCCCCGACATGAAGGGCAAGGCGCGCACCGCCGAGGTCGGCGCCGCCGTCGCCGAAGCGCTGCGCAGCGCGCCGCGCAAAGCCGCGTGAAGACCCACCGCATTGCCGCGATCCCGGGCGATGGCATCGGCACCGAGGTGATCCCCGCGGGCCTCCGGGTGCTGGAGGCGCTGCAGGAGGGCTTTCGCCTGGAATTCGAGCACTTCGACTGGGGCTCCCGGCGCTACAAGGACACCGGCGCCTACATCCCCGAGGGCGGCCTCGAGCGCCTGAAGCGCTTCGACGCCATCTTCTTCGGCGCGGTGGGCGCGCCGGACGTTCCGGACCACGTGTCGCTCTGGGGGCTGCGCCTGCCGATCTGCCAGGGCTTCGACCAGTACGCCAACGTGCGGCCCGCGCGCGTGCTGCCCGGGGTTCGCAGCCCGCTCAAGAACGGCGAGGCGATCGACTGGGTGATCGTGCGCGAGAACACCGAGGGCGAGTACTCGGGCTCGGGCGGGCGCGTGCACCGCGGCCTGCCGGAGGAGCTCGCCCGAGCCCGAGT
>DATLGR010000067.1:0-1521 GCA_035540415.1 Burkholderiales bacterium
ACGAGGTGTTTGCCCGCGATTTCAACCAGGCCCTGGTGCACCAGCTCGTGGTCGCCTACCAGGCGAACGCGCGCCTGGGCACGCGCGCGCAGAAGGATCGCGGCGCGGTCAAGCACTCGACCAAGAAACCCTGGCGCCAGAAGGGCACCGGGCGCGCCCGCGCCGGCATGACGTCGAGCCCGTTGTGGCGCGGCGGCGGCAAGATCTTCCCCAACTCGCCCGATGAGAACTTCAGCCACAAGCTCAACCGCAAGATGTACCGCGCCGGCATGGCGTCGATCCTGTCGCAGCTCGCGCGCGAGGACCGCCTGCACGTGGTCGAGCAGTTCACGCTCGAGGCGCCGAAGACCAAGCTCCTCGCGCAGAAGGTGAAATCGATGGGTTTCGACGAGCTGCTGGTGATCACCGACGAGGTCGATGAGAACCTGCGCCTGTCTGCGCGCAACCTGCGCAACATCGAGGTCATGTCGGTGCGCAACACGAACCCGGTGTCGCTCGTGCGCTTCCCCCACGTGCTGCTCACCAAGGGGGCGATCGCGAAGCTCGAGGAGCTGCTCAAATGAAAAGGTACGCCGCCGAGCGGCTGATGACGGTGGTGCTCGCCCCGGTCGTGTCGGAGAAGAGCACCTTCGTCGCCGACAAGAACCGGCAGTACGTGTTCCGCGTCGCCGACGACGCCACCAAGCCCGAGATCAAGGCCGCCGTGGAGCTGATGTTCAAGACCAAGGTGGATGGCGTCACCGTGTCCAACGTCAAGGGCAAGGAGCGGCGTTTCGGCCGCCTGGTGGGGCGCAAGCGCAGCTGGCGCAAGGCCTACGTGCGCCTCGCCGAAGGCCAGGAAATCAACTTTGCCGCGACCGAATAGATAGGAAGACGCTTCCATGCCTCTCATCAAGGTCAAACCGACTTCTCCGGGGCGGCGCGCGCTGGTGAAGGTGATCACGCCCGAGCTGCACAAGGGCGACCCGCACTGGCCGCTCGTTTCGCCCCAGCGCAAGGGCGACGGGCGCAACAACCAGGGCCGCGTCACCATGCGGCACAAGGGCGGCGGTCACAAGCACCACTACCGGGCGGTGGATTTCCGCCGCAACAAGGACGGCATCCCGGCGCGCGTCGAGCGGCTGGAGTACGACCCCAACCGGAGCGCCCATCTGGCGCTGCTGCTCTACGCCGACGGCGAGCGCCGCTACATCATCGCCGCCAAGGGCGTGCAGGCCGGCGCCCAGCTGCTCTCCGGGGCCGAGGCGCCGATCAAGCCGGGCAATGCGCTGCCGCTGCGCAACATCCCGGTGGGCACCACGGTGCACTGCGTCGAGATGCTGCCGGGCAAGGGGGCGCAACTCGCCCGCTCGGCGGGCGCCGCGGTCCAGGTGCTGGCGCGCGAGGGCTCGTATGCGCAGCTGCGGCTGCGCTCGGGCGAGATCCGCAAGGTGCACATCGATTGCCGCGCCACCATCGGCGAGGCGGGCAACGCCGAGCACAATCTGGAGTCCATCGGCAAGGCGGGGCGCAAGCGCTGGC
>DATLGR010000068.1:0-9349 GCA_035540415.1 Burkholderiales bacterium
AGGCAAGTCCATCGCCGACGTGCTGGACATGACGGTGCAGGAGGCGGCGCGCTTCTTCCGCCGCAGCGAGGAGGTGCAGCGGCGCCTCGAGCCCCTGCTCGACGTCGGCCTCGAGTATCTGCGGCTCGGCCAGCCCGTGCCCACGCTCTCCGGGGGAGAGGCGCAGCGGCTCAAGCTCGCCGGCTACCTCGCCGAGGCCGACGCCGGGGGCGACCCGATCCTGTTCCTGTTCGACGAGCCCACTACCGGGCTTCACTTCGACGACGTGGCGAAGCTGCTGCGCGCGCTGCGGCGGCTGCTCGCGGCCGGGCATTCGCTGGTGGTCATCGAGCACAACCTCGACGTGATCCGCGCCTGCGACTGGATCCTCGACCTCGGCCCCGAGGGCGGCGAGGCGGGCGGCGCGCTGGTGTTCGCCGGATCGCCCGCCGAGATCGTCCAGCACGAGGGCTCGTTCACCGGAAAGGCCCTGCGCGAGTACGTCGAAAGCCTCGGGTCCGATCAGCCGCGAGTCCCCCCGGTCCGGGAGCCCGCCGCCCGCTACCTCGGCAACGCGATCCGCATCCACAACGCGCGCGAGCACAACCTCAAGAACATCGACGTCGAGATCCCGCGCGGGCGCTTCACGGTGCTGAGCGGCGTATCGGGCTCGGGCAAGTCGACGCTCGCCTTCGACATCCTGTTCGCCGAGGGCCAGCGGCGCTACCTCGAGTCGCTCAACGCGTACGCACGGCAGTTCGTGCAGGCGGCCTCGCGGCCCGACGTGGATGCGATCTACGGCATTCCGCCCACCGTGGCGATCGAGCAGCGCACGAGCCGCGGCGGGCGCAAATCCACCGTGGGCACGCTCACCGAGGTGCACCACTTCCTCCGGCTGCTCTTCGTCAAGCTGGGAACGCAGCACTGCCCTGCCTGCGACGTGCCCATCGAGCCGCAGAGCGAGGAGGCGATCGCGGCGCGCCTGATGCGCACCTACCGCGGGCAGCAGATCTCGCTCCTCGCGCCGCTGGTGCTGAACCGCAAGGGCCTCTACACCGACCTCGCGAAATGGGCGCTCGCGCGCGGCTGCTGGCACCTGCGGGTCGACGGCAAGCTCCTGCCCACGCGGCCCTTCCCGCGCCTGGACCGCTTCAAGGAGCACACCATCGAGCTGCCGGTGGAGGCGCTCAAGGTCGAGCCCAAGGGCGAGACGCGCCTGCGCGCGGCGCTCGCCAAGACGCTGGAGCTCGGCAAGGGCGTGGTGCACGTGCTCGCCGGCAAGGAGGCCGCCGTGTTCTCCACCAAGCGCGCCTGCCGTGGCTGCGGCCGCAGCTTCCCGGAGCTCGATCCGCGCCTGTTCTCCTACAACTCCAAGCACGGCTGGTGCCCCCAGTGCTACGGCACCGGCCTCGCCATCGACGAAGTCGAGTGGAGCGACGAGCGCGCGCGCACCGGGGCGGAGGACCACGTGCTCGACTCGTGGATCGACTGGCTCGAGGTGGACCGCCCCTGCCCCGCCTGCGAGGGGCGCCGCCTCAACCCCGAGGCGCTCGCGGTGCGCTGGCGCGGCCACAGCATCGCGCACTACGCGGGCCAGCCGATCGACGCCCTGAAGGGCTTTTTCCGCCGCATCTCGCTCGGCGGCCGCGAAGGCGAGATCGCGCGCGACATCCTCGCCGAGCTGAACGCGCGCCTCGGCTTCCTCGGCGAGGTGGGGCTGGGCTACCTGACGCTCGATCGCGCCGCGCCGACGCTCTCCGGCGGCGAAGCGCAGCGCATCCGCCTCGCCGGGCAGCTCGGCTCCAACCTGCGCGGGGTCTGCTACATCCTGGACGAGCCGACCATCGGCCTGCACCACCGCGACAACCGCATCCTGCTCGATGTGCTGGAGAAGCTCGAGGCCAAGGGCAACTCGCTGGTCGTGGTCGAGCACGACGAGGACACCATCCGGCGCGCGCACCACGTTATCGATCTCGGCCCGGGCGCGGGCAAGCACGGCGGGACGGTGGTCGCCGAAGGCTGCGCCGAGGACCTGATGCGCGCCGAGGCTTCGCTCACCGGGCGCTTCCTCAGGGCGCCACTGCGCCATCCGCTGCAGCCGCGCCGGCCGGTGCCGCGCACGGGCGCCTCGATCGAGCTGCGCAAGGCGAAGCTGCATAACCTGCAGGCGGTCGATGCGCGCATCCCGCTCGGGCGCCTCACCGTCGTGACCGGCGTGTCGGGCTCGGGCAAGTCGACGCTCGCGCGCGACGTGCTCTACACGAGCTTCCGGCAGAAAGCGGCGGTCGGCTGCAAGGCCGTCCGCGGCCTGGAGGCGGTGGAGCGCGTGCTCGAGGTGGACCAGACCCCGGTGGGCAAGACGCCGCGCTCGTGCCCGGCCACCTATGTCGGCTTCTGGGACGCCATCCGGCGGCTGTTCGCCGACACCGCCGAGGCGCGCATGCGCGGCTGGACCGCGAGCCGGTTCTCCTTCAATACCGCCGGCGGCCGCTGCGAGGCCTGCGAGGGCCAGGGCATCAAGAAGATCGAGATGTCCTTCCTGCCGGACGTGCGCGTCACCTGCGAGGGCTGCGGCGGCGCCCGCTTCAATCCCGAGACGCTCCAGGTGCGGCTGCGCGGGCGCAACGTCGGCGAGGTGCTCGCCATGAGCGTCGACGAGGCGCTGGAATTCTTCGCCGCGCATGCCTCCATCCAGCGCTGCCTGCAGCTCCTGCAGGACGTGGGCCTGGGCTATCTCACGCTCGGCCAGCAAAGCCCGACGCTCTCCGGGGGCGAGGCGCAGCGCATCAAGCTCGTCTACGAGCTCTCCAAGCTGGCGCAACGCAGCCTCTACGTGCTGGACGAGCCCACCGTCGGGCTGCACATGGCCGACGTCGAGAAGCTCATCCGCGTGCTGCACCGGCTGGTGGACGCGGGCAACACGGTGGTGGTCATCGAGCACAACCTCGACGTCGTCGCGGAAGCCGACTGGATCATCGACCTCGGTCCCGAGGGCGGCAGCGGCGGCGGGCGCATCGTCTACCAGGGGCCGCCCGAAGGCCTGCGCAGGGGCCACACCGGCCGGGCGCTTGCCGGCTTCCTCGCCGAGCGGCGCGCGGCATGACGCGCGGCCGCGCGCTCGCGCTGATGCTGCTCGCGCCGCTCCTGTGGAGCAGCGCCGGCGTGGTGACGCGCCACATCGAGCGCGCGAGCGCGTTCGAGCAGGTGTTCTGGCGCAGCCTGTTCGCCTTCGCCTTCGTCGCCGTCGCCCTCGCGTGCATGAAGAAGCACCCGCTCAAGGCGCTGCGCGCGGCCGGGGCGCCGGGGCTCTTCTCCGGCGCGATGTGGGCGGTGATGTTCACCGCCTTCGTGGTCGCGCTGTCCCTCACGACCACCGCCAACACGCTCGTCACCATGAGCGTGAGCCCGCTGCTCACCATCCTGTTTGCGCGCATGGCGCTCGCCGACCCGGTGCCGCTGCGCACCTGGCTCGCGGCCGGCGCCGCGGCGCTCGGCATCGGCTGGATGTTCAGCGCCGGGTTCAGCGCCGCGCACGTCGCCGGCATGGCGGTGGCCTTCCTCGTGCCGGTCGCCGCGGCGCTCAACGTGGTGGTGCTGCGCGCCACGGCGGCGCGCGTCGATCTCGTCCCCGCCATCATGCTCGGCGCGGCGCTCTCCTGCGCCATCGCGTTGCCCCTCGCCCTGCCCATGCAGGCCACGGGCCGCGATCTCCTGCTGCTCGGACTGCTGGGCATCTTCCAGCTCGGCCTGCCGTGCATGCTGCTGGTGCTGGCGAGCCGCGCCTTGCTCGCCCCCGAGCTCGCGCTGCTCGGCCTGCTCGAGGTGGTGCTGGGGCCCCTGTGGGCGTGGCTCGGCGCGGGCGAAGTTCCCGCCTCCGCCACCCTCGCCGGCGGCGCCATCGTGCTCGGCGCCCTGGTCCTGAATGAGCTCGGGGCGCTGGCGCGCCCCGGCCTGCGCCGTCGGCCCGCGCTCTAGCGACGCCGGGCCGCGGGGCGAAGTCGACCGGGCTCCCGAAATCCCCTATACTGCGGGCCAAGCTTTCTGTAACGCGTATATCCGGTTAGCGTTCCAGTCGTTGTTCCCACATGAGCCGCCCATCCCCGGGCCCTCAAACAACAAGCTAAAGACAGCATCCGCCTGAACCGGTCGAAGGCTCCCGCCTTCCCAGGCCGTGCTCAGGAGATATCGCCATCAGTACCGCTTTCGAAGGCCTCGGCCTGAATACCGAGCTTGCACGCGCCGTCGCCGACCAGGGCTACACCGTGCCGACCCCCATCCAGGCCCAGGCCATTCCCGTTGTGCTCGCCGGGCGCGACCTGCTCGGCGCGGCGCAGACCGGCACCGGCAAGACCGCCGGCTTCACGCTGCCGCTGCTGCAGCGGCTCGCCGGCAAGCTGAGCACCAGCCATTCCCCGGCGCGCCACCCGGTGCGCGCGCTGGTGGTCACCCCCACGCGCGAGCTCGCCCTCCAGGTCGAGGAGAGCGTGCGCATCTACGGCAAGTACCTGAACCTGCGCTCGGCGTGCATCTACGGCGGCGTCGGCATGCAGCCGCAGATCGACGCCCTGCGCCGCGGCGTCGACATCGTGGTCGCCACGCCGGGCCGGCTGCTCGATCACGTGCAGCAGAAAACCGTCGACCTGCGCCAGGTGGAGATCCTGGTGCTGGATGAAGCCGACCGCATGCTCGACATGGGCTTCATCCACGACATCCGCAGGATCCTCGCGCTCCTGCCGGCCGAGCGGCAGAACCTGCTGTTCTCGGCGACGTTCCCGGAGGAGATCCGCAAGCTCGCCGCCTCGTTCATGAACGCGCCGCAGACCATCGAGGTCGCGCGGCGCAATACGCCGGCCGAGCTGGTGGCGCAGGTGGCCCATCCGGTCGCGGCCGACCGCAAGCGCGATCTGCTTGCGCACCTCGTCAAGACCAACGACTGGCGCCAGGTGCTGGTCTTCACGCGCACCAAGCACGGCGCCAACCGCCTCGCGCAGCAGCTCGAGCGCAGCGGGATCGAAGCCGACGCCATCCACGGCAACAAGAGCCAGAACGCGCGCGTGCGGGCGCTGGAGCGCTTCAAGGCCAACGAGCTGCGCGTGCTGGTCGCGACGGACATCGCCGCGCGCGGCCTGGACATCGAAGCGCTGCCGCACGTGGTCAACTTCGATCTGCCGCACGTCGCCGAGGACTATGTGCATCGCATCGGCCGCACCGGCCGCGCCGGCGCCGAGGGCGAGGCAGTGTCGCTGGTGAGCCCCGAGGACCGCCCGCTCCTCAGCGCCATCGAAAAGCTCATGAACCGCCCGGTGGAGCTGCGTCCGGTGGCGGGCTTCGAGGCGGGCACGGCGCAAACCTCCACCCCCGCGCAGCACGCCCGTAAGGAGCAGCCGCGGCGCGAGCAGCGCCATCAGCCGCAACGCCGCCAGCAGCCACGCCAGCAGCCCCAGGAGGTACGGCGGCAGCGGCCGGCGCAAGGTCAGCGGCCACAGCAGGGTCAGCGGCCACAGCAGGGTCAGCGCCCGCAGCGCCAGGGGCGGCGCGGGGGCCACGGCGGCGGCAGCTACATGAGCCCGGAGCTGCGCGCGCAGATCGAGGAAGGCCGGCGCCTCGCGCAACGCGACCGCGCGGAGAACCCGGCCGAGCCCCAGCCGCCACAGGCCGCACCGAGCGCTCCCGCGCCGCGTCCGGCGCCCACCATCACGCATCGGGCGACCCGCGGCATCCGCCGCGCGCTCGGCGCGCTGCTCGGCGGCAACGACAAGACCGAGTAACGCTCCCTCGCCCGGGCACGGGCATTGCTGTACTTCCTTGTTCCTGCGCGAAAAGGAGGTACGCAATGCTTGCATTCGGAAGGATCAGGGAAAAAGTGACGCGCGGCGGCTCCGAGGCCGCCGAGCAGGTCAGCCGCAATGTCGCTCGCGCGACCGAGCGCGGCAGCGATGCGGCCCGCGGTGCCTACGGGTACGTGATGAACCATCCCAAGACGGCGACGGCGGTGGTGCTGGGCACCGGCGTGGCCGCCGCGCTGCTGTGGATGATGCAGCGGAACGGCGGCTATTCGGAGACCCGCCGCAAGGTTCTCGAGCGTGTGCGCGAGACCGGCCAGCGCGCTCGCCAGGCCGGCGAGTCGGCGCGCGAGAAAGCGCAAGACCTCACCCAGAGCTGAGAAGCTGCCCGCGCATGCGCCCTAAAATAGGCGCATGCGCGAACCCCAAGCACAAGCGATCCACCTCAAGGACTACGCCCCGCCGGCCTTCCGGGTCGAACGGGTCGAGCTCGACGTCGACATCCGCGAGGGCGACGCCCTCGTCAAAGCCCGGTTGCAGATCAGGAGAAGCGGCGCGGGCCCCCTCGTCCTCGACGGCGAGGAGCTCGAGCTCCTCTCGGTGACGCTGGAGGGGCGCCCCGCGCGGCACGAAGTCGACGCCGAGCGCCTGGTGGTGCACGACGCTCCCGAGTCGTTCACGCTCGAGACCGTCAGCCGCATCGTGCCGCAGACCAACACCAAGCTCGAAGGCCTGTACGCCACGCGCCACGGCTTCGTGACGCAGTGCGAGGCGCAGGGCTTCCGGCGCATCACCTGGTTCATCGACCGGCCCGACGTGATGGCGCGCTACGTCACCACGGTGCGTGCCGATCCGGCGAAATACCCGGTGCTGCTTTCCAACGGCAACCTCGTCGCCTCCGGCCCGGGATGGGCCCGGTTCGAGGATCCCTTTCCGAAGCCCTCGTATCTGTTCGCGCTGGTGGCGGCGAACCTCGAGGTGCTCGAGGACGAGCACAAGGGGCGGAAGCTCTTCGTCTACGTGGAGCCGGGCAAGCTCGACCAGGCCGGCTGGGCGATGGACTGCTTGAAGCGCGCCATCGCCTGGGACGAGGAGCGCTTCGGCCTCGAGCTCGACCTGGACCAGTACAAGATCGTGGCGGTGGGCGACTTCAACTCCGGGGCGATGGAGAACAAGGGGCTCAACATCTTCAACACCAAGTACGTCCTCGCCCGCGCCGACACCGCCACCGACACCGACTACCTCAACATCGACCGCGTGGTGGCGCACGAGTATTTCCACAACTGGACCGGCAACCGCGTCACCTGCCGCGACTGGTTCCAGCTCTCGCTCAAGGAAGGGCTCACGGTGTTCCGCGACCAGGAGTACGGGGCCGACACGTACTCGAGGGCCGTCACGCGCATCCAGGAAGTGCGCATGCTGCGCGCGGCGCAGTTTCCCGAGGACGCGGGGCCCATGCGCCACCCGGTGCGGCCGCAGTCCTACGTGGAGATCCGCAACTTCTACACCATGACGGTGTACGAGAAGGGCGCCGAAGTGGTGCGCATGCAGCACACGCTGCTCGGCGAGGAGAAATTCCAGGCCGGGATGAAGCTGTACTTCCAGCGCCACGACGGCCAGGCGGTGACCTGCGACGATTTCGTGCAGGCCATGCAGGACGCCTCGGGGGTCGACCTCGGCCAGTTCCGGCGCTGGTACGACATCCCCGGCACGCCGGTGATCGACGCCTCGGGCGCCTACGAGGACGGCCGCTTCACCCTCACCTTGCGCCAGTCGATGGAGCCGCCGTTCCACATCCCCTTCGCGGTCAGGATCGGCGAGCACGAAACGGTGCTGTCGCTGAAGCAGCGCGAGGAGAGCTTCACGTTCGAGGCCGCGCAGCGCCCGGTGCCGTCGCTCCTGCGCCGCTTCTCGGCGCCCGTCATCCTGAAGTATCCGTACACCGAGGACGAGCTGCTGCACCTGATGGCTCACGACGACGACCCGTTCAACCGCTGGGAAGCCGGGCAGCGCCTCGCCGCCTCCACCATCCTCGAGCGCGGCGGGCGGCCGTCGAAAGCGCTGCTCGCCGCGGCGCGCCGCGTGCTGCACGACGCCGACCCGGCCTTCGCGGCCGAGGCGCTGAACCTGCCCGCCGAAAGCTTTCTCGCCGAGCAGGTCGAGGTCGTCGACCCCGAGGCGCTGCACGAAGCGCGCAACCGCCTGCGGCGGGAACTGGCAAGCGCCCTGCGGGACGATCTGCTGAAGCGCTACCAGGCGCTGAAGAGCGACGGCGCGTACTCGCCGGACGCCGCCGCCATGGGCCGGCGGGCGCTGCGCAACCTGTGCCTGGGCTACCTCGTCGAGCTCGGCGAGCCGCAGCTCGCCGACGCCCAGTTCCGCGCCGCGGACAACATGACCGACACGATGGCCGCGCTGACGGCGCTCGCCAACGTCGATTGCGCGCAGCGGCTGCCGGCGCTGGAAGCCTTCTACGCCCGCTGGCAGCACGAGCCGCTGGTGGTGGACAAGTGGCTCACCGTGCAGGCGAGCTCGCGGCTGCCCGGCACCCTGGCGCGCGTGCGCGAGCTGCTCGCGCACCCGGCGTTCGACCTGAAGGTGCCGAACAAGGTGTACGCGCTGATCCGCGCCTTCGCCGCCAACCACGTGCGCTTCCACGCCGCCGACGGCGGCGGCTACGAGTTCCTCGCCGACCAGGTGATCGCGCTGAACGCGCTCAACCCGCAGGTCGCGGCGCGCATGGCGCGCGGCTTCGACCGCTGGAGGAAGTTCGACGCCGCGCGCCAGGCCAAGGCGCGCGCCGCGCTCGAGCGCATCCGCGACCACGAGGGGCTCACCAAGGACGTGGCCGAGATCGTGAACAAGGCGCTGGCGTAGCCCGCCGGCTCGGGGAGGAGCCCTGGCAGGGGAGACGCTGGCCGTCGCCGCGGTGTTCGCGGTGGTGTACCTGGGCATGATCCTGGGCGGCCTGCCGTTCCTGCAGCTCGACCGCACCGGGGTCGCGCTGCTCGGGGCGATCGCCATCGTGGGATTGGGCGCGCTCACGCCCGAGGCGGCCGCCGCCGCGGTGCACCTGCCGACGATCACGCTGCTCTTCGCGTTCATGGTGCTCTCGGCGCAGATGCGCCTGGGCGGCTTCTACACCTGGGTGACGTTGCGCATTGCCGCGCAGCCGCTGTCGCCGCCCGCGCTGCTGGCAGCCACCATGGCGGCGGTGGCGGTGCTCTCGGCCGTTTTCAGCAACGACGTCATCTGCCTCGCCATCGCGCCGGTGCTCGCCGAGGCCTGCCTCGCGCGGCGCCTCGACCCCGTGCCCTTCCTCATCGGGCTCGCCTGCGCGGCCAACATCGGCTCGGCCGCGACGCTGATCGGCAACCCGCAGAACATGCTCATCGGACAGGTGCTTGCGCTGCCTTTCGGCGGCTACCTGCTCGTTGCCATCGTTCCCACGGTGCTCGCGCTGGCGGCGGCCTGGGCGATCCTCGCGTGGAGGCTGGAGCGCGCGGGCGCTGAGGCCTCGCCGGGGGCGCTCCCCGAGCGGCGCGAGGAAGCGACGCCGCTCGACCGCTGGCAGACGGCCAAGGGCC
>DATLGR010000069.1:0-5121 GCA_035540415.1 Burkholderiales bacterium
CATTTATTTGACGTGGATCAAACTGCGCACGCAGCAGGTGCGCATGATGTTCCTGCTCACCGGTATCTCCTCCTCCTCCTCTCCCAAGCGGTGGGCTCTGAAGCGCGGCGCAAGCCGCGCTTTTTTTTGATCTGGCTCAAAGCCGGGGAGCGCGGGACCGGCACGATGGCTGCATGAACGACCGACTGCCACAGCTCGGGGCGCCGGACCCCGAGCAGGAAACGTCCCCCATCGTCGACGAGGCCGCCTTCGACGAGACCGCCGCCGCGCCGGCGCCGGAATCCGGCGGCCCTGTGTGCCTGTTCAACGGCGAGCCGTTCGCCTCGGGCAGCTTCGTCCTGAGCGGCAACGAGCTCCTCAAGTGCGAGCGCGGCGTCTGGGTGCGTCAGGGCGCCGAGCCCGCGGCGCCTTAAAAGGCGCCGGCGCGGCGCTCGCCACGATCTCGCCGCCGGGCAGGCGCAGGTTCACGCGCACGGCGAGGATGGCCTCCACCTCCAGGCGCCGCGCGCCGAGCCAGAAGGCGCAGGTTCCTCCTCGCCGCGGTAGCCGGAATGGCACTGCACGTGAATCTTCATGGGGTCTGCCGCAATCTGACCAAAGTTCCACCGGCTCGCCGGATGGCGTTACCATAGTTTGCCTATGGCGATCCGGATCGCCCTGGCCGAAGACCAGCGCCTCGTGCGCGAGGCGATGGTCGCGCTGCTCAGTCGGGAGCCCGACTTCGAGCTGGTGGGCCAGGCCGCCACCGGGCGGGAGGCCACGGAGATTGCCTTGCGCGAGCGTCCCGACGTGCTGCTCCTCGACATCAGCATGCCCGAGGGCAGCGGGCTCGAGGTGGCGCGCGCGCTGCACGAGCAGGCGCCGGAGGTGCGCATGCTCGCGCTCTCGGTGCACACCGATGCGGCCTCGGTGCAAGGGATGATGAAGGCGGGCGCCATGGGCTACGTCGACAAGTTCTCGGCCTTCGACGAGCTGGTGCGCGCCATCCGCACGGTGATGCGCGGGGCATGCTATCTCGCCCCCCAGGTGACGCGCGAGGCGCTCGAGGAGGCCGCGAGCGAGCTGACCGCGCGGGAGCGCGAGATCATCGCCCTGCTCGCCGAAGGGCGTCACTCACCGCAGATCGCCGAGGCGCTCTCGATCTCGCCGGCAACGGTGGAGACCCACCGGCGCAACATCATGCGCAAGCTCGGCCTGCACAGCGTCGCGGCGCTCACGCGCTACGCCGTGCGCAGCGGCCTCACCTCGCTATAGCGCATTCAGGAAGCAAAAATACCGTGTAATCGGTATTCCGCGGCGCTGAGCCGCGCAGTAGCGTGGGCGCATGCCCGCGCTCGATGCGCTCACCGAGCTCGCCACCGCACGGCGGCGCGTGGCCAACGGCGCGCGGCTCTTCAACGACGGCGACCCCTCGCGCGCCCTCTACGGCGTCACCTCCGGCTTCTTCAAGACCGTGGTCCTGGAACCCGGCGGCGGCGAGCAGGTGACGGGCTTCAGCATTCCGGGCGACCTTCTCGGGCTCGAAGGCCTGGGCAGCCCGCGCCACCGCGTGAGCGCGGTGGCGCTCGAGCGCGGCGAGGTGCTGGTGATTCCGCTCGCCAGCATCGAGGCGCGGGTGCGCGCCGACGCGCGGCTGCAGCGCCTGATCCACGCCGCGCTGGCGCGCGACATCGCCATCAAGCAGCACCTGCTCCTCGCGCTCGGCGCCATGCGGGCCGAGGAGCGCCTCGCCGCTTTCCTGCTCGACCTCTCGGCGCGCTACCGGCGCCGCGGTTATCCCGCCTCGGAGCTGCGGCTGCCGATGACGCGCGCCGACATCGGCCATCACCTCGGCATGACGCTCGAGACGGTGAGCCGGCTGCTTACGCGCTTCGAGCGCCTGGGCGCGATCGCGCTCGGCCGGCGGCGGCTCACGCTTCTCGACGGCCCGGCCCTCGTGCGCCTCACGCGCGGCGCCGAGCGCTGATCCGGCCTCCCGGCCGCGCCGGCGCGACGTACGATGGCGGCCTACGTACCGCCGGAGATGCCATGTATTTGCCGAGCCACTTCGAAGAGCCGCGCGAGGAGGAGCTGCTGCGCACGATCGCCGCGTACCCGCTCGGGGCGCTGGTGGTGAACGGCCCTCGCGGGCTCGACGCGAACCATGTGCCATTCCTCATCGATGAGGCGGAGGGCGCCGGGCGGCGACGGCTGCTCGCGCATGTCGCGCGCGCCAACCCGCTGTGGCAGGAAGCGAAGGACGGCGACGAGGCGCTGGTCATCTTTCGCGCGGAGGACGCGTACGTCTCGCCGAACTGGTATCCGAGCAAGCACGAGCATCACCGCCAGGTGCCGACGTGGAACTACCGCGTCGTGCACGTGCACGGCAGGCTGCATGTCCGCGACGACGAGCGGTTCGTGCGCGGCGTGGTGGCACGGCTCACCCGCACGCACGAGGCACGCACCGGCGCGGACCGGCCCTGGAAGATGACCGATTCTGCGCCCGACTACATCGACGAGATGCTCTCGGCCATCGTCGGCCTCGAGATCGAGGTCACCCGCATGGTCGGCAAATGGAAGCTGAGCCAGAACAAGGAAGCGCGCGACCGCGTGCAGGCCGCCGAAGAGCTGGGCAAGCGCGGCGCGCAGGCCATCGCGCAGGCGATGCTCGGCGCGCGGGACGCCAAGCGGGGATCATGAGCCGGGGTTGACGTTTCCCGGCGCAGCACGCCACCGCGGATCGTCAGGCGATCGCGTAGGCGGGAATGCGCACCGGCGCCGGCGGCGACGGGCGCGGCAGCGGCTGGCGCTCGGCGCTCTCGCGCTCGATGTTCCGGCGCACGGCGTGCGCGAGCTCGGCGACTTCGTGCGCGACCGCGCCGAGCAGGTCGTCGATCGACACGACGCCGAAGAGCGCGCCGGTCTCCGATGCCACCAGAAGACGGCGCACACCGCGCTCCTTCATGGCGGCAATGGCCTCGCCGACGGTGGCGCTGGCCGGCACCGCCGCGAGCTTGTCGCTCGCCAGGCGGCCGATCTCGGTCTGGTTGACGTCCAGGCCGCGCGCGACCGCCTCGACGACGAGGTCGCGGTCGGTGACGATGCCGGCGACCTGGGGACCTTCGCCCGCGTTGGCGACCACGAGCAGCGTGCCGACGTGGTGCTCGCGCATCAGGGCAGCGGCCTGCTGCAGGCTCGCGGCGCGGTCCGCGAACAGCACCTCGCGGGTGCAGATGTCTGCGACTTTCATGGAACCCTCCTTGGAGAACAGCCCCATTACGCCACCGCCCGCGACACGCGGCTTGATCTCGATCAAGCTCCGCTCGCTCGGCGCAACTAGCCTCTGCGGGTCACATGGAGCCGGTCGCCTACTTCTCGATGGAAATCGCGCTCGCCCCCGCGATGCCGACCTACGCCGGGGGCCTCGGGGTGCTGGCAGGCGACACGCTGCGCGCCGCCGCCGACATCGGCATTCCGATGGTCGGCGTCACGCTCCTGCACCGCGCCGGGTACTTCCGCCAGCATCTGGACGCCGCGGGGCGCCAGCGGGAGGAGCCGATGCCCTGGCGGGTCGAGGATTTCCTCACCGAGGAGCCGGCGCGCGCCGCGCTGACGATCGAAGGCCGCCGGGTGACGCTGCGCTGCTGGAAGCACATGGTGCGCGGCACCGCCGGGGCGGTGCCGGTGTACCTGCTCGACGCGGACGTGCCGGGCAACGACCCCGCCGACCGCCGGCTCACCGATTCACTGTACGGCGGCGATCTGCGCTATCGCCTCTGCCAGGAAGCGATCCTCGGGATCGGCGGCGTGCGCATGCTGCGCGCCCTGGGCCACGAGCGCATCGAGCGCTACCACATGAACGAGGGCCATTCGAGCCTGCTCGTGATGGAGCTGCTCGAGTCGCAGGATGTCGCCGCGGTGCGCGATCAATGCGTCTTCACCACGCACACGCCGGTGGAGGCAGGGCACGACCAGTTTCCGATGGCGCTCGCGCGCCAGGTCCTCGGCGAAAGCCCGCTTTTCGGCCTGCAGGAACGCTGCTGCGCGAAGGGGCTGCTCAACCTCACCCTCATCGGCCTCAACTTCAGCCGCTACGTGAACGGCGTGGCGATGCGCCACGGCGAGGTGTCGCGCCGGATGTACGCGGGCTACGCGATCGACGCCATCACCAACGGCGTGCATGCGGCGAGCTGGGCGGCGCCGGAGCTCGCGGCGCTCTTCGACCGTCACATCGCCGGCTGGCGCCGGGACAATCTCAGCCTGCGCTACGCCCTCGGCATTGCGCCGGCCGAGATCCGCGAAGCGCACCAGGGCGTCAAGCGCCGCCTGCTCGCGCTCGTCGAATCGAGGAGCGGGGCGCGCCTCGACCCGCAGGCGTTCACCATCGGCTTCGCGCGCCGCGCCACGTCGTACAAGCGCGCCGATCTCCTCGTGCAGGATGTCGAGCGCCTGAAGGCGATCGCGGCCCGCGCGGGCGCGCTGCAGGTGATCTATGCCGGCAAGGCGCATCCGCGCGACGCGGGCGGCAAGGCGATGATCGAGGCGGTGTACCGGGCGAAGGACGCGGCGGCCGGCCGCGTGCCGATCGTGTACCTGGAGGACTACGACGTGGAGCTCGCGCAGGCGATGGTCGCCGGCACCGACCTCTGGCTGAACACCCCGCTCGCGCCGCAGGAAGCCTCCGGCACGAGCGGGATGAAGGCGGCGATCAACGGCGTGCCGAGCCTGAGCGTGCTCGACGGCTGGTGGATCGAGGGCCACCTCGAGGGCGTGACCGGCTGGTCGATCGATCCGCCCCAGGAGGCCGCGTCGCTCTACGACAAGCTCGAGCGCGTGATCCTGCCGCTCTACTACGCCGGCGGCGACGGCTACGCCGGCGTCATGCGCCAGGCGATCGCGTTGAACGGCTCGTTCTTCAACACCCACCGCGCCATGGGCGAATATCTACTCAAGGCGTACCGTGCCTGATCAGGCGGCGGCGATCCACTGCGCGATGCGCGGCCACAGCTGCCGGTGTGCGTTGCGCCCGAGGAGCGGCCCCACGTGCTGCAGCCCTACGCCGACGTCGCGCTCATAGTCGAGCACCGTCTTGTCGCCGCTTGCCGCCGCCTCGACGAAGGGCCGCACCGAGGTGGGCGGCAC
>DATLGR010000070.1:0-5579 GCA_035540415.1 Burkholderiales bacterium
GGCGCTCGATCACGATTTCGACGTTGCGCTGCGCCTCGCCGGTGCGCAGAACTCCAGCGACCGGGCCGTCGGCATGCGGGAGGAACGTGCCGTCCATGCGGTAGAGCGCATGCGAGCCGCAGAAGCGCTCCTCGCGGTCGCCGGCGGCGGGGTCCCGGCCCCACAACGCCACGGCGCTGCGGTTCCAGCGCACCAGGGCGCCGTCGCGATCGCACCAATAGACGCCCACGGGCAAGACGTCGATCAGCTCGCCGCCGAGCGCGCCGGTCATGACGGCATCCGCAAGGTTGTTGGGCACCCCGGCGGCCGGCCCCGCCGGCGCCCGCGCCAGTGGAAGTTCGTGACTGTGCATCGCCAAGTTCTCCATGCCCGCCGGTGCGGCAATGCGGCCGCGCCCGCGTCGCCGGGCGAATTCTAGCGATTTGCCTTTACGTGGTCCTGCGCCCCCCCGGGAAACGCCCAGGGGCGGCGGATCGGCTCGCAGGGGAGGGCGGACGCTTGCCCGCGCTAGGGCGCCGGCTTCGATGTTGCGTGGAGATATCTGGTGGAGTGGAGGAGGATCGAACTCCCGACCTTCGCATTGCGAACGCGACGCTCTCCCAGCTGAGCTACCACCCCGTGGAGGGGCGGGATTCTACCCCAAAGGGTGCCCGGCGGCGGGGGCGAGCCGTCATCGCCCGCGCTACAGCAAAACGCGGGCGCCAACGGTGGCCAAGAAGGCCGGGCTTGGCAACAATCGGGGCTTCCGGCAACCTTCCTACGGATTGAATCCCGTGAATCCCAATTCCCCTAGTCGCCGCGCCGACGACATGACCGCCGCAGAGGTGAAGGAGTTCTGGCACGGCTTCTGCGAGCGCCGCGGGGTCGACGCGGCGACGCGGGCGCGCGGCGACGCCAAGATCGAGCGCGACCCGGACTACTGGGCGGACCAGACCATGATGCGCCTGCTCGACTCCGTCTCGACCTGACCCCGCCCGGGGGAGCGCTTTTGCGGTTCGGCGCCGCGCCGTGTAATCTGCGCGGCGGGGATGGCCGACAACAAGAATAAGGACGCCGGGGTCGCGGAAGAGCGCTTCCGCACCGTGATCCGCCTTTCCGCCGAGTTCTACTGGGAAACGGACGCGGAGCATCGGCTCCAGGAGCTGGTCTACGGCGGCGGGCACCGCATGGCGCTGCCGCGCGAAGAGCTCCTCGGGCGCACGCGCTGGGAGATTCCCGCGGTTCACCCGGACGCCGCGGCGTGGCGCGCGCACGCCGCCGTGTTGCACGCGCGGCTGCCCGTGCGCGGCTTCGAGTTCGCTCGCCAGCGCACCGATGGCGAGGTGCTCCACTACACCATCAGCGGCGAGCCGGTGTTCGGCCCGCAGGGCGAGTTCCTCGGCTACCGCGGGGTCGGCCGGGAGATCAGCGAGCGCAAGCGCGTCGAGCAGGCGCTCACCCGGCTCACCCATTACGAATCCCTCACCGGCCTGCCCAACCGCACGCTGCTCGGCGACCGGCTGAGCCACGCGATCGCGCGGGCCGACCGCCAGGGCAATCTGCTCGCGGTGATGGTGCTCGACCTGGACAATTTCAAGGAAATCAACGACGCGCTGGGGCAGGCCATCGGCGACCAGGTGCTCACCGAGGCGGCGCGGCGCCTGCACGCGTGCCTGCGCTCGAGCGACACGCTGGCGCGCCTGGGCGACGACGAGTTCGCCGTGCTGCTCGAAGGCGTGGCGGACTACGAGGAGGTCACGCACGTGGCGCAGCGCCTGCTCGGCACGCTCGCCGAGCGCGCCGACGTCGGCGGCCACGAGCTGTACCTTTCGGCGAGCATCGGGCTGGCGGTGTATCCGGTCGACGACCAGGACGGCGAGGCGCTGCTGCGCAGCGCGCACCTCGCCATGCACCACGCCAAGCGCGAGGGCCGGAACAACTTCCAGCGCTTCTCCCACGACATGGCCGCGCGCAGCGAGCGCCACGCCGAGCTCAAGATCCGCCTGCGGCGCGCGCTCGAGCGCGATGAGTTCGTGCTGCACTACCAGCCCGTGCTGAGCCTGGGCGAGCGGCGCCTGGCGGGCGTGGAGGCGCTGATCCGCTGGCGCGACCGCGAGCGCCTGGTGCCGCCCGACGAGTTCATCCCGGTGGCGGAGGAAAGCGGGCTGATCGTGCCGATCGGGCTGTGGGTCCTGCGCGAAGCCTGCCGGCAGTGCCGGCGCTGGCTCGACGCCGGCCACGCCGCGCTGCAGGTGTCGGTGAACCTGTCCCCGCGCCAGTTCCGCCAGAAGGACATCGTGCGCGCCATCGAGCAGATCCTGCTCGACACCCGCCTGCCGGCGCGCGCCCTCGAGCTCGAGATCACCGAGACGACCATCATGCACAGCACCGCGCATACCATCGGCGCGCTGCACGAGCTCACCGCGCTCGGGGTGCGCATTTCCGTGGACGACTTCGGCACGGGCTACTCCTCGCTTGCCTACCTGCACCGCTTTCCGGTGCACAAGCTGAAGATCGACCAGTCGTTCGTGCGGGACATCGGCGCGGACCGCGCCGACGCGTCGCTCGTGGCGACGATGGTGGCGCTCGCCAGGCAGCTCAAGCTCGTCTCGGTGGCCGAGGGCGTGGAGTCGCGCGAGCAGCTCGCCTTCCTGCGCGAGGCCGGCTGCGAGCTCGGCCAGGGCTACCTGCTGTGCCCGCCCCTGGGCGCCGAGACGCTTACTCCGCTGTTGGCGCGGGACTGGGGCGCGGCGCCGCCGCTCGCGCCGCCGGACGCAGCCCCGCGCCGGCAAGGTCCGCTGCGGCGCTAGGGCGAAGCGGCACCGCGGCGCCGCCGGGCGGCGGCGTGTACAGGCAGTAGCCGTTCTTGCCCGCCTGCTTGGCCGAGTACATCGCGCTGTCGGCGAGCTTGACCAGCGCGCCGGCCTCGCCGGCGTGGTCGGGAAACAGGCTCACGCCGATGCTCGCCGAGAGCCGCGCCTGCGCGCCATCGGGCAGATCGTAGGTCCGAACCAGCTCGGCGAGCAGCTTACGCACGACGCTCTCGACCGCCGCCTCGTCCATTACCTCCTCGAGCAGCACGAAAAATTCGTCGCCGCCCAGGCGCGCCACGACGTCGCTCGCGCGCACCGTGCCGCGCAGGCGGCGCGCCACCTCGATCAGGCAGCGGTCGCCGGCGTCGTGGCCGTGCACATCGTTGATCTGCTTGAAGCCGTCGAGGTCGATGAAGGCGCCGGCGAGCTTGACGCCGCGGCGGCGCGCCCGCTCGACCGCCTGCTCGAGCGCGGGCCCGAGGCTGGTGCGGTTGGCGAGGCCGGTGAGCGGATCGCGGTAGGCGAGCGAGGCGATGCGCTCGCGCGTGAGCGCGCTCTCGGTGACATCGCGCCCCACGCCGCGGTAGCCGAGGAAGCTGCCGTCGGCGCCGAGGCGTGGCTCGCCGCTCAGCGCGAAGTAGCGCGGCACGCCGTCGGCGCTCGCCTGCGCGAACTCGAAGTCGCGGAACGGGATATGGCTCTCGAGCGTCGCGCGCTGCGCCGCCCATCCCGCCTCGTCGGGGCTCACCGATGGGATTTCCCACAGCCGCTTGCCGACCAGGCCCTGCCCCAGCGCCGCGGCCGCTTCGCTCGGCCCGTGCACCAGGCTGAGCAGCCGGTGCTGCGCGTCCGTCTCCCAGAAGAAGTCGCTCGACATCTGCGTCAGGCTGCGGAAGCGCGTCTCGCTCTCGCGCAGCGACTCCTCGGCCTGCTTGCGCTGCAGGAACTGCCCGACCTGGCTGCCGATCACGCGGGCCGCCTGCTGCAGCCGCTCGTCGGGCGCGCGCATGGCGTGGCCGGAGAACGCCATCAGGCCGATCGTCCTGCCTCCGGAGATGACCGCGAACGCAAAGGCCCCCTGCTGCGCGTCGGCGGGCCCGGCGCGCGGCGCCGCGCGCGGCAGCTCGCCCGACCAGGCGGCCTTGCCCGACTGCCACACCAGCCGCGAGCGCTCGACGAAGTGGTCGATGGCCGGCTCGTTCACGCACCAGCCGTCCTGGAAGTGCAGCTCCCCCGCATCGTCGGCGCGAAAGTAGCGCCCCGTGTCCCAGCCCTCGGACTCGCACAGCGAGAGGATCACCGCCTTCAGGCCGCTCGCGGCGTCGCCGGCGGCGGCGAGCGCGCGCGCCACCTCGTGCTCGAGGCGCAGCATCTGCTCGGCGCGTTTCTGCGCCGAGACATCGCGGCCGACGCCGTGGTAGCCGGCGAACGTTCCCTCGGCGCTGAAGAGCGGCTCGCCGCTCACGCTCATGTAGCGCAGGCGCCCGTCGGTTCCCGGGCGCCACATCAAAAGGTCGTAGAAGGGCCTGTGCGCCTGGAGGAGCTCGCGATGCGCCTCCCAGCCGCCTTCGACCTCGAGGCCGCTTTCCCAGCGCCGGATGCCGATCAGGCGCCGGGCGAGGTCGCCGTCGCCGCCCGCGACGCGGCGGCCTTCCAGGCGCGTGAAGGAGTGGCTGGCGTCCGTCTCCCAGTACCAGTCGGCCGACAGGTTGATGATGCCGCGCAGCCGCGCTTCGCTATCGCGCCGCTCATGCTCGGCCACCGTGCGCTGGTGCAGTCCCGCGAGCTGCTGGCTCACGGTGAGCAGGGTGCCGAGGAAGCGCTCTTCGGGCGCACGCACCGCGCGACAGCTCAGCTCGAGCAGCGCGACGATGCGCCGGCCCTGGCGGACGGGAAAAAGCAGCACCGCGCGCAGGCCGGTCTCCTCGGGCATGAGCAGGGTGCTCGCGCGCGCATCGGCGAGCGCGTCGGCGATCCAGAGCGGCTCGCCCGACTCCCATGCCATTCCGGCGAGGCCCACGCCGGGCTTGAGCGCGACATCGAGCGGCCGGCCGTTGGCGCGGAACACCGCCTCCATGCCGGGGGCGCTCCAGCGCTGGTCCCGGCGCAGCAGCGAGGCGGCTTCGTCGACCTTCCAGAAGTCCACGCAATCCCAGCCCTCGGCCTCGCCCAGCGCGCGCAATGCGGCGCGGACCCCGTCCTCGGCGCTCGGCGCCTCGGCGACGGCGCGGGCCACGGCGTGCTCGAGCGCGAGCAGCTGCTCGCTGCGCTTGACGGCGGTGATGTCGCGGCCGACGCCGAGATAACCGCCGAAGGCGCCCGCCTCGTCGAGCAGCGGCTGCCCGGAGAGCGACAGCCAGACGGTGCGGCCGTCGTCGGCCAGGCACTGGAGCTGGAAATCCTTGAACGCCTCGTGACGCTGCACGAGGGCGCGGTGGGCCTCCCAATCCTCCTGCGTCAGGTTGAGGGCCGGCTGGTCCCAGCGCTTGGCGCCCAGGTAGGCGGCGAGATCGATGCCGATGTCGCCGAGGCGGCTCGACAGATAGGTCAGCCGCAGCTGCGCGTCCTGGACCCAGAACCAGTCGCCCGAGAGCGCGCTGAATCGCCGTAGCGCATCGTCGCCCGCCGGTGCGGGTCCGTTGGCAGCGCGCAAGCGCGCCTCGGCGGCGGATGCGGCTTCGCGCGGTAGGGCTGGATTGTTCTTTTCCGTTGGCTTTTGGCTGGCCATCCCGGTTCCCAAGCGTGACGAATTTAACGGAGCGCCGGAGGCGAGTCCAGTATTTCTAC
>DATLGR010000071.1:0-6186 GCA_035540415.1 Burkholderiales bacterium
GCGCTCGGCCACGTGCTCCTGCTCCTCGGTGGTGCCGCGGATATCCTCCGGATGCGTGGCGTTGCCGCCGATCGCGACGAGAAGCGAGTCCGGGACCGGCACGCGCCTAGCCTTCGCGGTACACCGCGAGCGCGGCGTCGACCCCGGCGCCGCGCGGCAACGTGAACTTCTCGTGAGCGAGAACCGTGTCCAGCGCGGCCAGCGTCTGCAGCACGGCATCGCTGCGCGCGTTGTAGCCCATGGTGCCGATGCGCCAGATGCGACCGTGCAGGGGGCCGAACGACGTGCCGATTTCGATGTTGAAGTCGTTGAGCAGCGCGCGGCGCACCTTGTCGCCGTCGACGCCGGCGGGAATGTAGACGCCGGTGACGTTCGCCATCTTGTGCTGCTGGTCGCCAAAGAGCGCGAGCCCCATCGCCTTCAGGCCCGCGGTCAGGGCGCGCGAGGCGCGCGCATGGCGGGCGAAAGCGCGCTCCAGGCCCTCCTTTAGCAGGATGCGCGCGCATTCGCGCGCCGCATAAAGCATGGTGGTCGCCTCGGTGTGATGGTTGAGCGCCTTGTCCGACCAGTAGTCCATGATCATGGCGAGGTCGAAGTAATTGGTGCGGATGACCGGCCCTTCGCCCTCGATGGCGTCGGGCGTGCGCAGGCCCGCCTCGGTATGTCTCCTTCTGAGGATTCTCTTCTCGGCGCGTTCGTTCAGCGTGAGCGGCGCGCTTCCCGAGGGCCCCCCCAGGCACTTCTGCAGGCCCGCGCTCACCACGTCGAGCTGCCAGGCGTCGGTGGGCAGGTTCATGCCCCCGAGGGTCGCGGTGGCGTCCACGTAGAGCAGCGCGTCGTGGGCGCGGCACAGGCGCCCGAGCTCGGCGAGGGGCTGCGCCATCGTCGTGGAGGTGTCGCCATGGGAGATCGCGACGAGCTTGGGCCTGTGCTTCTTCAGCGCGGCCTCGAGCTCCTCGCTCCGGAAGACCTGGCCCCACTCCTTTTCGAGCGCAATGACCTCGGCGCCGTAGCGCTGGGCGATCTCCACCTTGAGATGGCCGAAGCGGCCGAAGATGGGCACCAGGACCCGGTCGCCCTCCTCGATCAGCGAGGCGAGCGCCGCCTCGATGGCCGAGCGCGCCGTGCCGTCGATGAGCAGCGTCCAGCGGTTCGTCGTCTGGAACACGCCGCGGTAGAGCTCCGAAACGTCCTTCATGTAGGCGCGGAACTGCGGGTCGAACTGCCCCAGGAGCTGCGCGCTCATGGCGCGCAGCACGCGCGGGTCGGCGTTGATGGGCCCCGGGCCCATGAGCAGGCGCGGGGCGGGGTTCAGGTCGTCGAAGGCGTCATCCATGGGGGTGGTGTTTCAGCCAATGCCGGGCGATGTCGATGCGCCGCGTGATCCACACCTTCTTGCCGTGCACGTACTCGAGGAAGCGCTCGAGCGACTTCAGGCGCCCCGGCCGGCCGATGAGGCGGCAGTGCAGCCCGACCGACATCATGCGATCGCCCTCGGCGTAGAGCACGTCGAAGGCGTCCTTGAGGTAGGCGAAGAACTGCTCGCCCGAGTTGAAGCCCTGGGCGGTGGCGAAGCGCATGTCGTTCGCGTCCAGCGTGTAGGGCACCACGAGCTGGGGCTTGCCGTAGCGGGTGTCGTAGAAGGGGAGGTCGTCGTTGTAGTCGTCCGCGTCGTAGACGAAGCCCCCGTCCTCCACCACCAGGCGCCGCGTATTCGGGCTGGTGCGGCCCGTGTACCAGCCGAGCGGCCGCTCGCCGGTCAGGCGGCGGTGGATCTCGATGGCGCGCTGCATGTGCTCGCGCTCGGTCTTCTCGGGCACGTGCTGGTAGTTGATCCAGCGCCAGCCGTGGCTCGCGATCTCGTGGCCGGCCTTGAGAAAGGCCTCCACCACCGCGGGGTTGCGCTCCAGCGCCATCGCCACGCCGTAGACGGTGAGCGGCATCTGGTGGCGGGCGAAAAGCTCCAGGATGCGCCACACCCCCACGCGCGAGCCGTACTCGTAGATCGACTCCATGGACATGTGGCGCACGCCTTCGAGCGCCGGGGCGCCGATGATCTCGGAGAGAAACGCCTCCGAGGCCTTGTCGCCGTGCAGGACCGCGTTCTCGCCGCCTTCCTCGTAGTTGAGCACGAAGTTGAGGGCGAGGCGCGCGCCGCCGGGCCACTGCGCCTGGGGCGGATTCTGGCCGTAGCCGATGAGATCGCGCGGATAGGGTGGTTCGCTCAACGCCGCTCCTGGAGTTCGCAAAGGACCGCCACGGCATTCTAGCGACCCCGCGCCCAGCGCGGGCTATACAATCCGGCCGGTGATCGAGGCCCTCAACCGCCTGGACGAAGCGCGTTTCGTCGAGCGACTGGGCAGCGTGTTCGAGCATTCGCCGTGGGTCGCCGAGGGCGCTTGGCGCCGCCGCCCTTTCGCCGATGCTCAGGCGCTGCACCGCGCGATGATGGCCGCCGTGGGCGAGGCCCCGGCCGAGCGGCAGCTCGCGCTCATCCGCGCGCACCCCGAGTTGGCCGGCGCCGAGGCCGCCGCCGGCAGCCTGACCGTCGATTCCTCGAGCGAGCAGGGCCGGCTGGGATTCACGCGGCTCACCCGCGAGGAGCTCGAGCGGATGGCCGCGCTCAACCGCGCCTACCGCGAGAAGTTCGGCTTTCCCTGCATCGTGGCGCTGCGGCTGCATTCGAGCCGCGAAAGCGTGATGCAGGAGATGGCCCGGCGCCTGGCGAACGACCGCGACACCGAGCTGCAGGCCGCGCTGGAGCAGATCGGCCACATTGCGCGCGGCCGCCTGGACAAGCTCCTGGGGAGGGTCTGAATGGGCAAGCTCACCACGCACGTGCTCGATACGGCGCGCGGACGGCCGGGCGCCGGCATCCGGGTGGATCTGTACGCGCTGCAAGGCGCCGCGCGCACCCTGGTCAAGACGGTGCGCACCAATGCCGATGGCCGCACCGACGCGCCGCTGCTCGACGGCGCCGCGCTGCAGGCGGGCAGCTACGAGCTCGAATTCCACGTCGGCGCCTATTTCGGCGGCGAGGGCATGCTCGACGTGGTGCCGGTGCGTTTCCGCATCGGCGAGGCGGCGGCGCATTACCACGTGCCGCTGCTGTGCTCGCCGTGGAGCTATTCCACTTACCGGGGGAGTTAAGCATGAAACGCCTTGCCGTTCTGCTGTTGCTTGCATTGACCAGCCCGATCACGCTTGCCCAGGCCTGGCCGGCCAAGCCGGTGCGGGTGATCGTGACCTTCTCCCCCGGCGGCTCCTCGGACATCGTGGCGCGGCTCATCGCCATTCCGCTGCAGAGCGAGCTCGGCCAAAGCGTCATCATCGACAACCGGCCCGGCGCCGGCGGCACCATCGGCGCCTCCGAGGCGGCGCGCGCCGAGGCCGACGGCTACACGCTGCTCCTGTCGAACAGCGCCCCGATCAGCATTTCGCCGGCGATGCAGGACCAGCCGCGCTACGACCCGGTGAAGTCCTTCACCCATGTCGCCTACATCGGCTCGGTGGCCAACGTGTTCGTGGTGCACCCTTCGGTGCCGGCGAAGAACGTGGCCGAGCTCATTGCCTGGATCCGCGCCGAGCAGCACCCGGTGAACTACGGCTCCGGGGGCATCGGCTCCATCGGCCACCTGGTGGGCGAGACGATGAAGAAGAACCTCGGGCTGCGCATGGAGCACGTGGGCTACAAGGGCTCCTCACCGATGCACAATGATCTTCTCTCGGGCACCATCAAGCTCGCCATCGACACGCTGCCGCAGAACGTGCCGTTCATGCGCGACGGAAAGCTGCGCGCGCTGGCGGTGACCTCGCCCGCGCGGGCACCCATGGCGCCCGACGTTCCGACGGTGATCGAGGCCGGCCAGGCCCGGCTCGTCGCCGAGAACTTCCTCGGCATTTCGGGGCCGGCGGGACTGCCCCGCGAGGTCGTGACGCGGCTTCACGGCGCCGCGCGCAAGGCGCTCGCCGACCCGAAGGTGGCCGCGCGCCTGGCCGAGCTCGGCGTGCAGACGCGCGACATGACCCCCGCCGAGTTCACGGCTTTCGTCGCCGAGCAGGTGCGCGAGTGGCACCAGCCGGTGAAGGACTCGGGCGCGAGGCTGAACTAGTGCCCGGCGTCTCGATCCACGTGGTCGACGTCTCCCGCGGCGTGGTGGCCGCGGGCATGCGCGTCGAGCTCCTGAGGGACGGCGCACGCATCGCCGGCGGGGCGGTGTCGGCGAAGGGCCTGCTCGAGCACGCGGCGCGCGTGGAGCCCGGCGCGTTCGAGGCCGTCTTCCACGTCGCCGAGTGGTACCGGCGCGAGCGCGTCGCGCTGCCCGCGGTGCCGTTCCTCGACGTGGTGTCGTTCCGCTTCGGCATCGCCGACCCCGAGCAGCATTACCACCTGCCGTTCAAGTGCACGCCGTGGGGCTACTCCTGCTTCCGCGGCGGCGCCTGAGCGGCTGGTAGGAACGCCGTGGACCCCTACGTCGTCGAGTGGCTCAACCTGCTGCTGCGCTGGGCGCATGTCATCGTCGGCATCGCCTGGATCGGCGCGTCGTTCTACTTCATCTGGCTCGACAACCACCTCGAGCCCTCGAAGGACCCGAAGCTCGCCGGCGAGCTGTGGGCGGTCCATGGCGGCGGGTTCTACCGGGCGGAGAAGTTCCGCCTGGCCCCGGCGCAGCTGCCGAGCACGCTGCACTGGTTCAAGTGGGAGGCGTACTGGACCTGGATCACCGGCTTCGCGCTGCTGGTGGCGATGTACTACTTCCATGCCGAGCTCTTCCTCATCGATCCGCAGGTGATGCCACTCGGCAAGCCGGCGGCGATCGCCATCGGCGTGGGCAGCCTCCTCGCGGGCCTCGCCATCTATGAGGGGCTGTGCCGCTCGCCGCTGGGGCGCAACGACCTCGCCCTGAGCCTGGTGCTGTTCGGCGTGTTCGCCGCGGCTGCCTGGGGCCTGACGCAGGTGTTCAGCGGCCGCGGGGCATTCCTGCACTATGGCGCCATCCTCGGCACCATCATGGTGGCGAACGTGGCACACGTCATCATCCCGGGCCAGCGGCGCATGGTGCGCGCGATGAGCGAGGGGCGCGCGCCCGACCCGCGCGACGGCTTCATGGGCAAGCAGCGCAGCGTGCACAACACCTACCTCACGCTGCCGGTGGTGTTCACGATGATCTCGAACCACTACGCGGCGATCTACGGTCATCGCTGGGGCTGGCTCGCGCTGGTGGCGCTGACCGCGGCCGGGGCGCTCATCCGCGTGTGGTTCGTGCTGCGCCACAAGGGGCCGCCGCCGGCCTGGGTGCTCCTCGCCGGGCTCGCAGCCATCGCGCTCGCCGTGGTGCTCGTCGCGCCGCGGCCCCAGCCCGCCGCTGCGCCGGTCGCCTTTGCCGACGTTCAGCGCGTGATGGAAGCGCGCTGCGTGAGCTGCCACGCCGACAAGCCGGTCGGCTTCCCCGAGGCGCCCAAGGGTGTGCGCCTCGATACGCCCGAGCGCATCCGCGCCCAGGCGCTGCACATTCACCAGCAGACCGTGCTCTCGCGCGCCATGCCGCCCGGCAACGTCACCGGCATGACCGACGAGGAGCGCGAGCTCCTCGACCGCTGGTACCGCGCCGCTCGCTAGTGCGCGAGCGCCACGTGCTGCGGACCGGCGATGAGCGCGGTCTCGGTCGGGGCATCGTGCCCCAGCACGAGGCGCACGTCGGTCGCGGCGCGGAGCCGGGGGCTTGCCACCAAGCGCACCTCCTGCCGCAGCAGCGCGGCGAGCCGCTCGGCTTCGAGCGCGTAGCCCTCGCGGTACTGGATCTCGGTCGCCGCCTGGCGGTAGGGGGGCTGGTTCGTGAGGCGCGCGCCCGCGACCCCGGCTGCGCGCAGGCGTGCCGAGACACGCGCGGCGAGCCCCGGCACACCGTTGCCATTGGACACTTCCAGGCGGAAGCGCCGCTCCGGCAGCGGCGCGGGAGGCTCGGCCTGCGGTAGCGGGGGAAGCGGCCGCGCCGCGATCGGCCGTGGCGGCAGCTTGAGCTCATACACATGCGGGGCGACCTCGATCAGCCGCACTCCGGGGGCGGGCGCGATGCGCGCGACCCCGGCCGCCGGCGCCGACGCCGGAGCGGGAATGCGAGCCTTTGCGGTCTCGAGGTTTTCCCGCGCACGGCGCTGCTCCGGGTCCAGGCGCAGCGCGTCTTC
>DATLGR010000072.1:0-8956 GCA_035540415.1 Burkholderiales bacterium
CCGCCTGCGCCTGGAAGAAGGCCATCAAGGCCGCGCCGCCCGTGTTCCTCCTCGGGAACTCGGGCGGCGCGGCCTTGATGGCCTTCTTCCAGGCGCAGGCGGAGCAGCTCACGCTGCGCGACACGCCCGCCGGGGACCCGATCGAGCTCGCCGTGCAGGACCTGCCGCCGGCCGACGGCATCATCCTCACCGCCGCGCACCCGGGCCGCGCGCGCCTGTTCGCCGAGTGGCTGGATCCGTCGGTGACCGACGAGCGCGATCCGTTCGCGGCCGATCCCGCGCTCGACATGTTCAGCCCGCAGAACGGACCGCCGTTCGACCGGGAATGGCTCCGACACTACCGGCAGGCGCAGCTCGAGCGCAACCGGCGCCTCGAGCGCTGGGCCCGACAGCGCCTCGCCGAGGTGCGCGCGCTCGCTCATCCCGTTCGCGACATGGCGTTCGTGATCTACCGCACGGGCGCCGATCCGCGCCATCTCGATCCGACGATCGACCCGAACGATCGCCCCGCCGGCTCCATCTGGGGCGATCCGCGCGCGCTCAACTACGGCGCCAACAACATCGGGCGCTATACCACGCTGACCGCCTATCTCAGCCAGTGGGCCGAGTGCAGCCGCGCCGACGGCCCGGACAACCTGGCGCGCACCCACTGCCCGGTGCTTTGCATCGAGCACAGCGCGGACGCCTCGGTGGTTCCGCCGATGAATGCCGCCTGGCGGGCGGCCGCCGAAGGGCGCCTCGCGGTCCACGAGCTGCGCGGCGCGACGCACTACCTCGCGGGGCAGCCGGAAAAGCTCGCCGAGACGGTCGAGGTCATCGGCGCCTGGATCGCGGCGCGCGGCTGACCGGGACCGCGGCGTGCGCCGCATGGGCATCGATCAGCGCCACGAGAAGATCCACCAGCAGGACGCGATCGCGGCGCGGCAGCGGCGCCAGCAGCTCGCGCGCGATCGTTGCCGTGATGCGATCCAGCCGGCGGAAGGCGGCCCGACCTTGGGCCGTGAGCCTGGCCTGGAAGGTGCGCAGGTCGCTGCCGCGGCGCTTGGAGACAAGGCCGCGCCGCAGCAGGCTGCGGATGACGATCCCCGTGGTGGCCTTGTCCAGCACGATCAGGCGCGCGATGGAGACCTGGTCGAGCCCGTCGGGGAAGTGGTGCAGGCAGGCGAGCACGCCGAACTGGGCCGGCGTCACGTCGAGCGTTCGCGCCGCGGCGCTAAACGCGCCGCTCGCGAGCTGATGGCAGCGGCGGAACAGGAACCCGAGCCGGCTGTCCCGGTAGGCGAGGTAGCGGCGCTCGCTGCGTGCGTTCATCGAGGCGGAGTCCTGAGGTAGTATTCATTCATACTATTTCGGGCACGGAGCGCGGCGATGCATCGCAGGGTCGTGGTGGTCGGGGCCGGGCCGGTCGGACTGACCGCCGCGCTCGCGCTTGCCCTGCAGGACATCCCCGTGCTGGTGCTCGAGGCCGAGCCGGCGCTGACGCACGACCTGCGCGCCGGATCCTATCACCCGCCCACGCTGGACATGCTGGCGCCCCTCGGCGTGACCGAGGAGATGCTGGCGCGGGGCCTGCGGGTGCGGCGCTGGCAATTCCGCGACCGGCGAGAGGGCCTGATCGTCGAGTGGGACCTGGGCCTTCTCGCCGGCGACACCGCGTTTGCGTTCCGCCTGCACCTGGAGCAGCATCGGCTGACGCCGATCCTGCTCGGCAAGCTCCGCGCCCTGCCGCACGTCGAAGTGCTTTTCTCTCACCCGGTGCGCCACGTGTCGCAGGACGAAGGCGCGGTGCGCGTCACCTGCGGCACGCCCGGTGGCGAGGCGCCGTTCGCCGGCGAGTGGCTGATCGGTGCCGACGGCGGGCACAGCGTGGTGCGCAAGGCGCTCGCGACCGAGTTCGAAGGTTTCACGTGGCCCGAGCGCAACGTGATCATCAGCACGCCTTACGACCTCGAGCAGCATGGCTTCGCCTACAACACCTACATTGCGGACCCCCAGGAGTGGGCGGGGCTGTTCAAGGTTCCTCACGACGGCCCGCCCGGCCTGTGGCGCATCGGCTTTCCGGTGCCCGATGCCGAGACGGACGAGCACGCCTTGTCGGAGCAGGGCGTCCAGCAACGACTGCGGCGCCTGCTGCCCTGGCGCGAGTCCTACGAGGTCGCCTACCGCAGCATCTATCGCGTGCACCAGCGGGTCGCCCGCGACTGGCGCCGCGGCCGCATCCTGATCGCCGGGGACGCTGCGCACCTCAACAACCCCGTAGGGGGGATGGGGCTCAACGGCGGAATCCACGATGCCGTGAACCTCGCCGAGAAGCTCGGCCGCGTGTGGCGCGGCGAGGCCGACCAGGGCTTGCTCGACCTCTACGTAAAGCAGCGCCGCACGGCCAACGTGGAGTTCATCCAGGAAGGCTCCATTCGCAACAAGCGCAACCTCGAGGAGCGCGACGAGGCGACGCGGCGCAGGCGCCACGACGAGTTGCGCGCGATGGCGGCCGACCCCGAGCGCGCGCGCCAGTTCCTGCTGGGCACTTCGATGATCGCGAGTGTCCGGCGCAGCGAGTCCATTACCGCTTGACCATGAGGAGTCGATCGATGAAGACCTTGCACAGAGCCATTGCGATGCTCGCGCTCGCGGCGCTGCCCCTGGCGGCGCTCGCCCAGGAGGCGTTCCCGAGCCGCCTCGTGAAGATTGTCGTGCCCTACACGGCGGGCACCGGCATGGATGCGGCCGGCCGCACGCTGGCGCAGCATTTGAGCGAGCGCTGGGGCGTTCCCGTGATCGTCGAGAACCGGCCCGGGGCCAGCGGCAATATCGGCTCCGACGCCGTGGCCAAGGCGCCGCCCGACGGCTACACCATCCTGCTGAACGGCACGACCCTGGTCGTCAACCCGCACGTCGTGTCGACCATGCCCTTCGATGTCACCAAGCACTTTGCCCCGGTGATCCACCTGGTGAGCGGCACCCTCGCCGTCGTGACGCCGGCCTCGGTGCCGGCACGCGACATGAAGGAGCTTATTGCCTTCGTCCGCCAGAATCCGGGCAAGCTGCACTATGGCTCGCCGGGCAACGGCACGCCGCACCATGTGGGCATGGAGCTTCTCAAGTCCGCGCTCGGCCTGGACCTCACGCACGTTCCCTACAAGGGCACCGGCCCGGCGATCACGGACCTGCTGGGCGGGCGCATCCAGGCGATGCTCATGCCGCCGCAGGTCGCGCTGCCGCTGGAGCGCGACGGCAGGGCGCGCATCCTCGCCGCCGGCGCCAGTGCCCGCAATCCGATCACGCCTCACGTGCCGACCTTCGCCGAGCAGGGCTTGAACGTCGACCCCGACTACTGGCTCGGTTTTCTCGCGCCGGCCGGAACGCCTGCGGCCGTGGTGCGCAAGCTGAACGCGGATCTCAATGCCGCCATCGCGGACCCCGCCGTGCGCAAGGTGCTCGTCAACCAGGGCCTCGTGCCCACGGGCGGCCCGCCCGACGTTCTGGCGACCGTGATTCGCGCCGATCTCGTCCGGTGGGGCGAGGTGGTGGGAGCCGCCGGCATCAAAGCCGATTGACCTGGTGGCTCTACGTCCTCGAGTGCCGCGGCGGGGTGCTCTATACGGGCATCGCGACGGATGTCGAGGCGCGCTTCGCGGCGCATCTCAAGGGCGCCGGGGCCAAGTTCACCCGGATGCGGCCGCCGCTGCGGGTGCTGAGCCGGGCGCGGCTCGCGACCAAGGGCGAGGCGCTGCGGGCGGAGATCGCGCTCAAGAAGCTGTCGCGGGCTGAGAAGCTCGGCTGGTGCGCGCGAGGCCTGGAGCAATTCCTCGAGCAAGGGAAGTCGCAAAACTGATCCGCTGCGCCGGTCCTTAAGAGGAGCCGCCAACGACTACGTCGGCAGGCGCAGCGTCAGGTCGAACGAGAACTCGCTTCCTTCGCCGGGGCGGCTGTTCACGTGAAGCACGCTGCCCTGGGCCTTGAGCAGCTTGCGGCTGATGGAAAGGCCAAGCCCGGTGCCGCCGTAGCGTGCCGCGATGCTTTCGTGCGCCTGGCCGTATTCCTCGAAGATGCGCCCGAGCGCCTCCTCGGCGATGCCGATGCCGGTGTCGCGCACACGCGCGCGCAGCGTCACCTGCGCCATGTCGAGCGCAAGCACCTCGAGCGCCACCTCGACGCTCCCGCTCTCGGTGAACTTGAGCGCGTTGCCGACGAGGTTGCCCAGGATCTGGCCGAGCTTGGTCGCATCGCCGACCACCGCGGCCGGCAGTCGCTCGTCGACCCTGCAGCGCAGCGCAAGGCCCTTGCTCAATGCCAGCGGCTCGAGGTTGGAGACGAGCTCGCGCACCAGCGCGCGCAGGTCGAACGTGCGCGGGTGCAGCGATACCGCGCCGGCCTCCAGCCGGCTGCGCTCGAGCACCTGGTTCACGAGCTCCAGCATCGAGGCGGCCGAGGAATGCAGGATGCGCACCGCGCCCTGCTGCTCCGGGTCGAGCGGCGAGCGCTGCAGGAGCGAGGCCACCGCCATGATCGAGCCGAGCGGCGTACGGATGTCGTGGCTCAGCATCGCGAGGAGCTCGGTCTTCGCCTGCGCGTCCGCCTCGGCCTTGCGGCGCGCCTCGAGGAGCTGCCGCTCGTAGCGCCGCCGGTCGGTGGCGTCGAGCACCGTGTAGCGGGTCAAGAGCGCCTCGCCGCCCGCCGAGCGCTTCTGCGCGGCGTTCAGGATCGCCGGCAGAAGCTTGCCGTGCGGGCAGGCTATGTCTATGGCGACCTCGTTCAGCGTCCCTTGCAGCGCGAGAAGGGGCCGCAGGTGCGTCTCGAAGTAGATCCGGCCGGGAAGGTGAAAGAGGTCGGGGAAGCGGCGCCGGCCGATCAGCTCGTCGCGCTCGAAGCCGGTCCAGGCGAGAAAGGTCGAATTGATGCGCACGATCGTGCCGTCGGGCAGCGTGGAGACGTAGCCTGCCGGGCCGTGCTCGTAGGCCTCCTCGAGATCCTCCTCCAGCAGCGTCTGGACGGCCGCGGGGGTTGGCCGGCTGGCGTGCGCCATGCGGTCAGAGGAACGACTTCATCGCCTCGATGGTTTCCTGCGGCGCGCTCAGGTTCGGGCAGTGGCCGATCGCGCGCATGAGGACGAGGCGGCTCTGCGGCAGGTGGCGGTGCACGTACTCGCCGACCGACCGCGGCGCGATGATGTCCTCCGAGCACTGCAGCACGAGGCACGGCACCCGCACCTTGGGCAGATCCGCCCGGTTGTCGGACATGAACGTGACGCGCGCGAAGTGCCTGGCAATCTCCGGATCGGTGCGGCAGAAGCTGTTGGTGAGCTCCTCCTGCAGCTCCGGCCGCTCGGGGGTGCCCATGATCTTCGGCGCCACCGCGCCGGCCCAGCCGAGGTAGTTGCTGTCCATGAAATCGAGCAGCGACTCGAGGTCCGGCTCGTCGAACCCGCCGTGGTAGCCTTCCTGGTTCACGTAGCAGGGCGAAGGTCCGATCAGCACGAGCCGCGAGAAGCGTTCGGGCGCCTTGATCGTCGCCAGGATCCCGATCATCGCGCTCACCGAGTGCCCCACGAAGATGACGTCCTCCAGCCCGAGCTCGGCGCAGATCTCGAGGACGTCGTCGGCGTGGCCCTGCAGCTGGGCGTACTTCACCCGGTCGTACGCCGCTAGCTCCGACCGGCCGCTGCCGACCAGGTCGAAAAGCACGATGTGATAGCCGTTCTCGAACGCCGGGGTGATGTAGCGCCACATGTTCTGGTCGCAGCCGAACCCGTGCGCAAAGAGCATCGGCCGGCGGCCGCTGCCGAACGTGCGGACATGATTGCGTTGAAGGACCGACATGCGCAGCTACGGCCGCGGGCGCGGTTCATGACGAAGGGCCTGCATGCCCTTTGATAGCAAGAAAGGCGCCCTTACGACGCGTTCGCGGTCCGCCCGTCCACGTGCATGCCCAGCGCGGCGAGCGCGAGGGCGTGGATCGGAGTTGGCACGCCCTGCGCGGCGCCGAGGCGGACCACGGTGCCCGACAGGAACTCGAGCTCGAGGCGCCGGCCCGCTTCGAGGTCTTCGAACATGGAGGGGCGCCCTTCCCGGGGCATGTCGCGGGTGTGCTCGTCGACCAGCGCGGCGACGTCGGACTCGAGCGGCACGCCGCGCGCGCGCCCCACTGCAGCGGCCTCTTCGGCGGCGGCCACGAGCAGGGCGCGAGCGCGCGCGTCCCCCAGCACCTGGCCGATGGTGGCGCGCGCCATGCACGAGACCGCTGAAAAGCTGGCGAGCATCACGAACTTGCGCCACAGGTCGAGCTCGATGTCGCTCGAGAGCACGGCGGTGACGGCCTCGCAGCCATCGAGCGCCGAGCGCAGCGGCTCCAGCGTGTGCGGCGCGATTCCCTGCGTGCCGGGTCCGAAGCGGATCTTGCTGCGCGAGCGCATGCCGCCGGGCGTGGACCTCGCCCCGGCGGGCAGCCGCGAGCTCGGAGCGACGCTGGCGGCCGATACCGCGAAGTGGGGCAAGGTCGTGGCCGCCGCGGGGATCAAGCCGGAGTAGGGCGGTTATTGCCGCAGGTCGGCGCTGCTCTCGAACCGCCTGCAGGCCTGCTCGAGGAAGTCGGCGATCGCCCTGACGTCGGGCCGCGCGATGCGGGTCTCGCGCGTGCTGCGGTCGGCGTGGTGCGCGCGCAGCACGGCTTCCTGGTTGATCGGGTCGAGCGTGGTCTCCCAGCGCTCGACCGGTTTGGGCGCATCGGGGAGCGGCGGCCGGGCGCTCTGCACACGCTCCCGCTGAAGCTGCTCGCGAGCGCCATGCAGCGCCTCGATCAGGGCCTGCGCATCGTCGAAGGTCAGGCGCAGCTCGAGCGGACCTTCGACGGTGTCGAGCACCACCAGGGCGCCGTCGCCCGCGGAAAGGACATCGGTGCGCGCGACGCCGGTCAGGACGATGGTCTTCATGGTGCTCAGCGCAAGCAAGAAAAGCGCCTCGGCTCACCGCACGCGTGCATTGGCGAGCATCCCGGAGGGGTCGAAGAGCAGCACCAGCTCGAGCGGCGGCCGCTCGGCCTTCTTCACCGGACGCTCTCTGTAGACCCAGACCTCGTAGCCGCTCTCGAAATCGACGACGATCGCCTCACCGAGGGCCTTGCGCACGTCGGTCTGGGTGCTCAGGCCCAGGGCGAGCGCCGCGCGTGCCGCATGCGCGGAGGCGATCTCGCCCGCGCCAAGCGGCCCCTGCGCAGCCGGCGGTGTGAGCGCGCAGGCCGAGAGCAGGGCGGCAAGCAGGAAGATCAGCCGTTTCACGGGGTGTCGTCCATGTACTCGAAGTGGACCAGCGCGTCGTCGGGCCAGGAACGGTCGCCGAGCGGCAGGAAAAACGCGCGGTCCATGAGGACTTCGCAGTCGCAGTAGGGCAGATCGGCTTTCCAGTCCGGGTCGCGGCTCGCGCCGCCATAGAGCAGATCGACGGACAGGACCTCCCGGCGCGTGCCCGCCACGAGCGTGACGCTCCAGAGGGCCCGATCGGCGAAGAACAGGTAGCGCGGCACGGCGCGGCGGCAATACTCGGGGCTGTCGGCGAGGCGCTCGTCGAGCCAGCGGAAGAGCACCGGGCGGTAGTTGGAGATGAGCCCGGCGCGCATGCCCACCTCGCACTCGAGGCGCAGATCGCCCAGCCGGCGCACGTCCGCCGGCAGGCCGGGCGTGCGCACCTCCGCGCGCCAGGTCATCGAGCCGGCGCGGCGGTTTGGCCGCACCGAGGCGCGTTCCTTGAGCGCGGCCGCGTCGGCGGGCAGCTCGAAGGTGCCGTCGTGCGCCACGGGCAGCGGCGTGGCGAAGCTGTCGCCGACGAGCTCGAGCTCGATGTCGTCCATTCGCGTCCCGGGCCGGCGCGGCAGCAGCTTGAAGCGAAGCGCCGCCGCCGGCGCCAGCTCGCCGCGCCTTTGCGCGAAGAGCTCTGCGCCCGACAGCATGCGGCGATAGGACTTGTCGACCGGATTGCGCAGAGCGCTGACGGTGACGGCCTCCTCATCGGCTGCGGCGGCATGGGGATGTGCGCCGCAGAGGGCGGCGGCGATGAAGGCGGTCAATGACCGATGCATGGTTCGCTGAAGCAGCGCTCGGAAATCAGGGTACGTCCCCAATATTTTCGCCGGGCGGCGCCTCGAGGGTGACGCGGCCGAGGCGGCCGCTGCGGTAGTCGGTGAGCAACGCGCGCGCGGCCTTGTTGTGGTCCGGCTGGCCGCCGCGTCGCAGGAAGCCGCGGGCGCGGGCGATGGCGGTGATGAGGCCGGCGCCGTCGAGGCGCCCGGGATCGACGTCGTAGCGGGTGCGCACGAGGCCGGGGTAGCGCTCGAGCAGGATGCCGGCGAGGAAGGTGGCCGCCTCCTCCTCGTCGTAGGACTCGGGGCCGATCAAGTGGCTCGCGGCGAGCAGGAGCGCTTCGCGCTCGTTGCGGATGGCGGGCGCCATGAGGCCCGGGGTATCGATGAGCTCATGGCGCTCGTCGAGCCGGAAGCGGCTTTGCGCGCGCGTGATGGCCGGCTCGTCGCCGGTTTTCGCGGCCTTGCGCCGGAGCAGTGCGTTGACGAGCGTCGACTTGCCCACGTTGGGAACGCCCATGACGAGCATGCGCACGGGCTTGAGCGGGCTGTCGCGGTGCGGGACGAGGCTCGCGGCGAGGCGCGGAACCTTTGCCACGTCGCGCAGGTTCTTGCTGGAGAGCGCGACCGCCGCCACGCCCTTTTGCGCGCCGTAGTGACGCGCCCACGCGATGGTCGCCTGCGGGTCGGCGAGGTCGGCCTTGTTCAGGACCTTGAGGCAGGGTCGCTGGCGGCCGAGCCGCAGGCGCTCGATGAGCGGATTGCTGCTCGCGCCGGGCAGGCGCGCGTCGAGCACCTCGATCACCACGTCGATCTTCCCCATGGTCTCGGCGGCCTTCTTGCGCGCCGAGGCCATGTGGCCCGGGAACCACTCGATGGTCATACC
>DATLGR010000073.1:0-3744 GCA_035540415.1 Burkholderiales bacterium
GCCTTCGACGCCCTCATCGCGGCCGAGGGGCGCGAGCGCGCCACCTTCCTCCTGCGCAAGCTGCTCGACCATGCCCGCGCGCGCCGCGTGCCGCTGCCGCCGGTGCTCAACACGCCGTACAAGAACACGGTCGGCCTCGCCGAGCAGCCGCAATTTCCCGGCAACCTCGAGCTCGAAAGCCGCCTCTCGGCGATCGTGCGCTGGAACGCGCTCGCCATGGTGGTGCGCGCCAACCGGGCGCACGCCGAGCTCGGCGGGCACATCGCCAGCTACGCCTCGGCGGCCGACCTCTTCGAGGTCGGCTTCAACCACTTCTTCCGCGGCGAGGACCTGGTGTACTTCCAGCCGCATTCGGCGCCCGGCGTGTATGCCCGCGCCTTCCTCGAGAACCGGATCTCGGCCGGGCAGCTCGACCACTACCGGCGCGAGACCGGGGGCCAGGGCCTGTCGTCCTACTGCCACCCCTACCTCATGCCCGACTTCTGGCAGTTCCCCACCGGCTCCATGGGCCTCGGGCCCCTCAATGCCATCTACCAGGCGCGCTTCATGCGCTACCTGGAGCACCGCGGGCTCGCGAGCACCGCGGCGCGCAAGGTGTGGGCGTTCGTCGGCGACGGCGAGATGGACGAGCCCGAGTCGCTGGCGGGCCTCTCGCTCGCCACCCGCGAGGCGCTGGACAACCTCATTTTCGTCGTCAACTGCAACCTGCAGCGGCTCGACGGCCCGGTGCGCGGCAACGGCTCGATCGTCCAGGAGCTCGAGGGGCTCTTCGCCGGCGCCGGCTGGAACGTGGTGAAGCTCCTGTGGGGCTCGGACTGGGACCCGCTGTTCGCGCGCGACGACGAAGGCGTGCTCCTCAAGCGCCTGCACGAAACGGTGGACGGGGAGTTCCAGACCTACGCCGCCACCGACGGGCGCTTCAACCGCGAGCACTTCTTCAACAAGTACCCGGAGCTCTCGCAGCTCATCGCCGGCATGAGCGACGACGACATCGACCGCCTCAAGCGCGGCGGCCACGACCCGGTCAAGATCTACGCCGCCTACCACGCCGCGGCCAGCCACAAGGGCCGCCCGACGGTCATCCTCGCCCAGACCAAGAAGGGCTACGGCATGGGCACCTGGGGGCAGGGCAAGATGGGCACGCACCAGCAGAAGAAGCTCGACGACACGGCGCTGCGCGAGTTCCGCGACCGCTTCGCGCTGCCGCTCAGCGACGAGGACGTGGCGCAGCTGCGCTTTTTTCATCCCGGGCCCGACAGCCCGGAGATCAAGTACCTCGAAGCGCGGCGCAAGGCGCTGGGCGGCTACCTGCCGGCGCGCCGCAGCGAGGCACCGCGCCTTGCCGTTCCGGCCTTGAGCGCGACGGAGCGGAACCAGTCGACGACGATGGTCTTCGTCCAGCTCCTCACGCAGCTGCTGCGCGACCCGGGCCTCGGCCCGCGCGTGGTGCCGATCGTCGCCGACGAGGCGCGCACCTTCGGCATGCAGACGCTCTTCCGGCAGGCGGGCATCTATTCGGCGGTGGGCCAGCTCTACGAGCCCGAGGACCACGACGAGCTGCTCTACTACCGCGAGGCGCAGGACGGGCAGATCCTCGAGGAAGGCATCACCGAGGCGGGCGCGCTCTCGTCATGGCTCGCGGCGGCCACCGCCTACTCGACGCACGGGCTGCCGATGCTGCCTTTCTACATCTACTACTCGATCTTCGGCTTCCAGCGCGTGGGGGACCTCATCTGGGCGGCGGCCGATTCGCGCGCGCGCGGCTTCCTCGTGGGCGGCACCGCCGGGCGCACCACGCTCGCCGGCGAAGGCCTGCAGCACCAGGACGGGTCTTCGCACCTCGTCGCGGCCACCATCCCCAACTGCCGCGCCTACGATCCGTGCTTCGGCTACGAGCTCGCGGCGATCGTCGAGGACGGGGCGCGCCGCCTGCTGGAGGCGCAGGAGGACGTTTTCTACTACGTCACCGTCGCGAACGAGAACTACGCGCAGCCGCCCATGCCCGAAGGCGCGCGCGAAGGCATCCTGCGCGGGCTGTACTCGCTGAAAGGCGGCAAGGACGTCGAGCTGCTGGGCTCGGGACCGATCCTGAACGAGGTCATCGCCGCCGCCGAGCTCCTCGAGACCGACTGGGGCGTGAGCGCCGCGGTGTGGAGCGTCACCTCGTTCACCGAGCTGCGCCGCGACGGCATGCGCGCCGAGCGCGCGCGGCGCCGGGGCGCGCAGGCCGTGTCCTGGGTCGAGCAGTGCTTCGCACGCAAGACCGGACCGGTGGTCGCCGCGAGCGACTACGTCAGCGCGGTCGCCGACCTCATCCGTCCCTACGTGCCCGGCCGGTACGTCGCCCTCGGCACCGACGGCTTCGGCCGCAGCGACACCCGCGCCGCGCTGCGCGCCTTCTTCGAGGTGGACGCGAAAAGCATCGCGCTTGCGGCGCTCGCCGCGCTCGAGCACCCCTCAGTGGGCGAGGCGCGGAAGCGCTACGGCGTCGACCCCGGCCTGCGCCCCCCCTGGGAGCGGTAGCGGTTTCACCGCGGGACCAACGCCGGGCTGACCAACACCGGGGTCAGACCCCGTTGCGGGGTCTGACCCCGGTTTTCGCTCGGCCCGTTTCAGGCGCTCGTAGGGACGCAGCTCGCGCGCGATGACGGGGTCGGGGTGCAGCGGCCGGCCGGCCGCCGGATCGGGCGGCCGCTGCAGGCCGGCGCTGCGCTCGTCGAGCTGAATCAGCGCGCGCTGGATTTCCTGCTCGTGCGGCTGCTGCGCGAGCGCGCCGAGCGGCAGCACGGCGAAGAGCAGCGCGAGGCGCAGCGTCATGGCGCCTCCACCGTACGCTGCTCGCGGATGACGGCAGCGAAGTCGAGCACCGCCTGGGCGAGCGCCACGCGGTCCTGCGGGGTGCGCATCACCGTGTTGGCCGCCTGCACCTGCAGTCCCAGGGATCGCACGCTGTCGGCCGTGGCGAGGTCCTCCCGGTCGATGAGGAAGCCGTCGGCGATGCGCAGGTACTCGGCGGCCGCGGCGCGCGCCGAAGGCTCCTTGCCGAGCTCGCGCATCATCTTGCCCGCCGAGCCGCGCAGCGCCTTGCCGCCGACGATGGGCGTCACCGCCACGACCGGCGCGCCGCGCCGGCGCAGCAGCTCGCGCAGCCCGCCCACCGCGAGGATCGGCCGGATGCCGTGGTAGGGATTGGCCGGCGCGATCACCACGGCCTCGAGGTCCGCGGCGTGCAGCGCGTCCAGCGCCGCCTCCGGCAGGCGCGCGGCGTCGGCGCCGGCGTACTCGAACCCGCGCGCCGCCGGCTCGCAGCCCAGCGTGGTGAAGTATTCGTGAAAGCTCAGCGTTTCCTGGTCGGTGCGCACGTGCGTGCGCACCGGGTCGTCGCTCATCGGCAGCACGCGCGCCTCGATGCCCAGGCGGCGGCAGAAGTCGAGCGTGATCGCGGAGAGGCGCCGTCCCGCGGCCAGGCCCTCGGTACGCAGCAGCACCATCGCGAGCGACTGGTCGCCGAGCAGCGGCCGGTCGGGACCGCCGAGGCGCTTGAGCATGCCGTGCAGCGCGCGGCTCTCGCCTTCGGGCTCCCAACCCGCGGCGGGCGAGGCAATGCCCGCGAGCGTGTAGAGCAGCGTGTCGAGGTCCGGCGAGAACGCGAGCCCGAGGTGCTCGTAATCGTCGCCGGTGTTGACGAGCGCGGTGAGGCTGCCGGGGCGCACGCGCGCAAGCCCGTCGACGAGCTTCGCGCCG
>DATLGR010000074.1:0-1725 GCA_035540415.1 Burkholderiales bacterium
GGCAGACACGGCGCTCATCGGCGAGAGCGCGCCGCTCGAGAGGCTGCGCAGCCAGATCGCCCAGTTCGCCGCCTCGCCCTTTCCGGTGCTGATCGAAGGCGAATCGGGCAGCGGCAAGGAGCTGGTGGCGAAGAGCCTGCACCGGCTCTCCGGGCGCAGCGCCCGGCCCTATCTCGCCCTCAACTGCGCCGCGCTCGCCCCGACCCTGATCGAGGCCACGCTGTTCGGCTACGCCAAGGGCGCCTTCACCGGCGCCGGTGCGGCCAAATCCGGCTACTTCGAGGACGCGCAGGACGGCACGCTGTTCCTCGACGAGATCGGCGAGCTGCCCCTGGAAATGCAGGCGAAGCTCCTTCGGGTGCTCGAAAACGGCGAGTTCCAGCGGCTGGGGGAAACGCAGCGCCGCGTGTCGCGCGCGCGCATCATCACCGCCACCAACCGCGACCTGCGCCTCGCCGTGAAGCAGGGCAGCTTCCGCCCCGACCTGTACCACCGGCTCTCGGTGCTTTCCCTGCAGGTGTCGCCCCTGCGGGACCTGAACGGCGACAAGCTGCTGCTGCTCGAGCACTTCCGGCGGCTTTACGCCAAGGAGTCCGGCGGCGCCCCGTTCGAGCTCGAAGAAGGCGCGCGCGAGCGCTGGCTGCGCTATGCGTTCCCCGGCAACGTGCGGGAGCTTCGCAACATCGTGATCCGCCTGGTGACCAAGTATCCGGGGCAGCGCATCTCGGTCGCCGAGCTCGAGCCGGAGCTCGACCTGGAAGCCCCCCCGGGGGCGCCCGGCGCCGAGGCGGCGCCGCTCCTGGACCAGGCGATCCGTCAGCTCGAGCGCGCCGCGGCGTTCAGCCTGGACGACACGCTGAAGTCCTGGGAACGCGCCTACATCGACGCCGCGCTGCGCATCACCCGTGGCAACGTGAGCCAGGCGGCGAAACTCCTCGGCATCAACCGCACCACGCTTTACAGCCGGATGGGCTCGGCGGAGGCGAAATAGTGGCGCTGTACCTGGAGCACTTCGGCCTGTCGGAGGCGCCGTTTCGGATCACGCCCCATACCGATTTCTTCTTCGACGGGGCGGACCGGGGCGCGACTCTCGAGGGGCTGATCTACGCGGTGCTGCACGACGAGGGCATCGTCAAGGTGTCCGGCGAGGTGGGCAGCGGCAAGACCATGCTGTGCCGCGTGCTCATGGAGCGCCTGCCCGCCCCGGTCGTAACCATCTACCTCGCCACGCCGTCACTCGCCCGCGACGAGATCCTGCACGCCATCGGCGCGGAGCTCGGCCTGGCGCTGCCCCGCAAGCGCACCGCCGTGGCGTTGCGCGAGCTGCAGGCGGAGCTGATCAAGCTCTACGCGGAGGGCCGGCGCGTCGTCGTGCTGATCGACGAGGCGCACGTCATGCCCGAAGAGACGCTCGAGCAGGTGCGGCTGCTCTCGAACCTCGAGTCGAGCCGGCACAAGCTGCTGCACATCGTGCTGTTCGGGCAGCCGGAGCTCGACGAGGCCCTCGCGAAGACGAGCCTGCGCCAGCTCCGCGATCGCATCACGCACGCCTTCCGCACGCGGCCGCTCAGCGCCGCGGAGGTGTCGAGATACCTGACCTTTCGCATGCGCGCCGCCGGCTACCGGGGTCCCGACGTGTTCGCCGCCTCGGCCGCCAGGCAGCTCGCCGCCGCCTCCAGCGGGCTCACGCGGCGGCTCAACATCCTCGCCGACAAGGCGCTGCTC